>CAVAJA010000168.1:0-7932 GCA_963588615.1 Lachnospiraceae bacterium
GACATAAGCTTGGACAGCCTACAGTATTTATTCCGGTATTCCCGGGAACAAACTGTGAGTATGATTCGGCAGCTGCATTCGAAAAGGCGGGAGCAAGAACCAAGATCTGCATTTTCCGCAATATTACGCCGGCAGATATCCGTGATTCCGTGGAGGAATTCGGAAAGGCAATCGAAGGAGCACAGATGATTATGTTCCCCGGCGGTTTCTCCGCAGGCGATGAGCCGGACGGCAGTGCGAAATTTTTTGCAACCAGTTTTCGAAATGAGCGGATCAAGGAAGCCGTCACGGATCTTCTGAACAACCGGGATGGACTGGTCCTTGGAATCTGCAATGGTTTCCAGGCTCTGATCAAGCTCGGCCTGGTTCCGAACGGTGCGCTGACGGGGCAGGATGCAGAGGCACCGACACTGACATTCAATACGATCGGCCGTCACATTTCCAAAGAGGCCTATATCAAAGTGGTCAGCAGCAAATCTCCCTGGCTGCAGGAGGCAAGACTGGGAGATGTGTATGTCAACCCGGCATCCCACGGGGAGGGAAGATTTGTCGCTCCGAAGGAATGGCTGGATAAGCTGTTTGCAAACGGACAGGTAGCTACGCAGTACTGTGATCCATTCGGCAATGTTACAATGGATGAGGAGTGGAACATCAACGGCTCCTACATGTCCATCGAGGGCATTACCAGCCCGGACGGAAGGGTTTTGGGAAAGATGTGTCATTCCGAGCGAATTGGAGACCACGTTGCCGTGAATATTGCAGGGGAGCAGGATCTGCGCATTTTTGAGAGCGGTGTGAGATATTTTGCGTAATCCTGATGGGCAGCTGATTTTTATTTGTTATAGAAGGGACAATAGAGCATGAAGGCATTTTTAATTCTGGAGGATGGGACGGTTTTTGCAGGAACGTCCTTCGGCGCCGTCAAAGAGGTGATCAGTGAGATTGTGTTCAATACTTCGATGGCCGGCTATCCGGAGGTCCTGACCGACCCAAGTTATGCGGGACAGGCTGTGTGCATGACCTACCCACTGATCGGCAATTACGGAATTTGTTTGGAAGATATGGAATCGGACAGACCCTGGCCGGATGCATTGATCGTGCGGGAGGCCTGCAGCGAACCGTCTAATTTTCGAAGCGATGAAACCCTGGATTCGTTTATGAAGCGATATGAGATTCCTGGAATTGAGGGGATTGACACCAGAGCATTGACGAAGATCCTTCGGGAGCGGGGAACCATGAACGGCATGGTGACAACGGATGAGAATTATGACCTGGAGACGATTCTCCCCAGACTCCATGCATACACCTGCGGACAGGTTGTCGAGAAGGTGACGTGCAGACAGAAGGTGGAACTTGCGGGAACCAGAGAGCTTTCAGAGAACGGTCCTGTTTCCGGGCATGCGGTATTTGATGCCGAGAACTATGAGCGGTACCAGAGGGGAGATAAGAGCTGCAAGGAGAGTCGCCCCAGTCTGGTGCGCGAGCTGAACGGCCTCGGTCTTCACATTGCCCTTCTGGATGTCGGATATAAGAAGAACATCGCCCGCAGCCTTGCTATGCGCGGCTGTGATGTCACGATTTATCCGGCAGGAACTCCGGCGGAGGAGATTCTGGCGGATAAGCCGGACGGCATCATGATTTCCAACGGCCCCGGAGATCCGAAGGAGAATGTCCATGTCATCGAAGAGGTAAAGAAGCTCTATGACAGCGAGGTTCCGATTTTCGCAATCTGCCTCGGACATCAGCTGATGGCACTGGCCACCGGCAGTGACACATATAAGCTTAAATACGGGCATCGCGGAGGCAATCATCCGGTGAAGGATCTGACAACCGGCAGAGTGTATATCTCCTCCCAGAATCACGGCTATGCAGTGGACGAGAATTCTGTGGATCCTAAGATCGCAAGTCCTTTGTTTCGGAATGTCAATGACGGTACGAATGAGGGACTTGTGTACAGGAATAAGAATATTTTCACGGTTCAGTTTCATCCGGAGGCTTGTCCGGGCCCGCAGGATTCCAGCTTCTTATTCGACCGCTTTATTGCGAACATCAAAGCCGGTCATATGACGACAGTTAGCGGAAAGGAGACCAGATAATCATGCCCAAAAGAGAAGACGTAAAAAAGGTAATGGTCATTGGCTCCGGCCCTATTGTGATCGGACAGGCAGCAGAGTTTGACTATGCAGGAACACAGGCCTGCCGTTCCCTGAAGGAAGAAGGGGTGGAGGTATGCCTCGTCAATTCCAATCCTGCCACGATCATGACAGACAAGGACATCGCAGATGAGGTTTACATCGAGCCGCTGACGGCCAAGGTTCTGGAGAAGATCATCGAAAAGGAAAAACCGGATTCTATTCTGCCTACACTGGGCGGTCAGGCAGGATTGAACCTTGGAATGGAACTGGCGGAGTCCGGATTTCTGGAAAAACAGGGAGTAAAGCTCCTTGGAACCACAGCCCTCACCATCAAGAAGGCTGAGGACCGCGAGATGTTCAAGGAGACCATGGAGAAGATCGGGGAGCCCGTGGCTGCATCGGAAGTCGTGGAGAACATCGAGGATGGTGTTGCATTCGCGGAAACGATCGGCTATCCGGTGGTTCTGAGACCGGCCTACACGCTGGGCGGTTCCGGCGGCGGTATCGCGCACAATGTGGCGGAGCTTCGCAAGATTCTGGAAAACGGACTTCGCCTCTCCCGAGTGGGCCAGGTTCTGGTGGAACGCTGCATCTCGGGCTGGAAGGAAATCGAATACGAGGTAATGCGCGATGGCGCGGGAAACTGCATCACTGTCTGCAATATGGAAAATCTCGATCCGGTTGGCGTGCACACCGGTGACTCCATTGTGGTAGCTCCTTCGCAGACCCTTTCCGACAAGGAATATCAGATGCTGCGTACTGCTGCTCTGAATATCATTGATGAATTGGAAATTACCGGCGGCTGCAATGTGCAGTTTGCGCTGCATCCGACCAGCTTTGAATATTGTGTCATCGAGGTTAACCCGCGTGTATCCAGATCGTCCGCACTGGCTTCCAAGGCCACCGGTTATCCGATTGCCAAGGTTGCAGCGAAGATTGCACTTGGATTTACACTGGATGAAATCAAGAATGCTGTCACCGGGAAGACATATGCGTCCTTTGAGCCTACGCTGGATTATTGTGTTGTAAAGTTCCCGAGACTTCCGTTTGACAAGTTCATTCACGCAAAGAGAACGCTGACCACGCAGATGAAGGCCACCGGAGAGGTCATGAGCATCTGCACCAATTTCGAGGGAGGCCTGATGAAGGCGCTTCGCTCTCTGGAGCAGCACGTGGATGCACTTGACAGCTATGATTTCAGCCACCTGTCCAAGGAAGAATTGTTCGGACGTCTGACTGTAGTGGATGATCAGCGAATCTGGGTGATTGCGGAGGCTTTGCGGAAGGGAATTTCACATCAGACCATCCATGAGATCACCATGGTGGATGAGTGGTTCATTGACAAGATTCACAATCTGGTCCGCATGGAGGCCAGAATCAAGAAAGAGCCATTGACGGTTGAACTGCTGACGGAGGCGAAGCGCCTGGAGTTTCCGGACAATGTCATTGCCCGCTGGACGGGAAAGACGGAAAAGGAGATTGCCGAGCTTCGCTATGCCAACGGGATCACAGCCAGATATAAGATGGTCGATACCTGCGCCGCAGAGTTCGAGGCACAGACTCCGTATTTCTATTCCGTATACAATACGACGGATACCGATGAGGCGAAAGAACGTGTTACAGACCGCAAGAAGATTCTGGTGCTGGGCTCCGGACCGATCCGCATCGGACAGGGGATTGAGTTCGACTACTGCTCGGTACATGCAACCTGGGCTTTTGCGCGGGAAGGCTTTGAGACCATTATCATCAACAACAATCCGGAGACGGTGTCCACGGACTTTGACAT
The DNA here is from genome assembly GCA_963588615.1 of Lachnospiraceae bacterium. GTDB lineage: Bacteria > Bacillota > Clostridia > Lachnospirales > Lachnospiraceae > CAG-791. The sequence continues at coordinate 3,922 of CAVAJA010000168.1, forward strand.
TGCCGACAAGCTGTATTTTGAGCCGCTGACGCCGGAGGATGTGAAGAATATCGTTGATATTGAGCATCCGGATTACGCAGTGGTGCAGTTCGGCGGTCAGACAGCAATTAAGCTGACGCTGAGTCTGACGCAGATGGGTGTTCCGATTCTGGGGACAGACGCCAAGGATGTGGACGCGGCGGAGGACCGTGAGATTTTTGACGAGGTTCTGCAGAAATGTGAGATCAAGCGCGCAGAGGGCGCGACGGTCTACACGGCAGAAGAGGCCAAGGAGGTTGCCCACCGTCTGGGATATCCTGTTCTGGTTCGCCCCAGTTATGTTCTGGGCGGACAGGGCATGCAGATTGCACTCTCCGATGAGGAGATTGAGCAGTTCATGGCAGTGATCAACCGCTATACGCAGGAGCATCCGATTCTGGTGGACAAATATCTGCAGGGTACGGAGACCGAAGTCGATGCTGTCTGCGATGGGGAAAATATCCTGATTCCCGGCATCATGGAGCATATCGAGCGCTCCGGCGTTCATTCCGGTGATTCTATCTCGGTCTATCCGGCACAGACTTTGTCCGATCATGTGAAGGAGACCATTGCAGAGTACACCAGACGTCTTGCGAAGGAGCTGCATATTGTGGGACTGATCAACGTGCAGTTCATCGCAGTGGGAGAGGATGTCTACATCATTGAGGCAAATCCCCGCTCCTCCCGTACGGTGCCGTACATCAGCAAGGTCACCGGCATTCCGATCGTGGATCTGGCGGCAAAATGCATGCTGGGACATAAGCTGACCGAACTGGGTTACACGCCCGGACTTGCACCGGAGGCGGGAACCATTGCCATTAAGATGCCGGTGTTCTCCACAGAGAAGATCCGCGGCGCAGAGATTTCAGTGGGGCCTGAGATGAAATCCACCGGTGAGTGTCTGGGAATTTCCAGAGATTTCAATGAGGCGCTCTATAAGGCTTTCATGGGCTCCGGTGTCAGTCTGCCGAAGCATCGGCAGATGATCATTACCGTAAAGGACGCAGACAAGGGCGAGATCATTGACATTGCAAGGCGCTATGAGAAGCTTGGCTACATCATCTATTCCACCAGAAGGACGGCGGAGAACCTTCAGGAGCACGGCATCCGCGCAAGGAAGGTGAACCGCATCGGTCAGGAATCGCCGACGGTTATGGATCTTCTGCTGGGACATAAGATTGATCTGGTCATCGATACACCTACGCAGGGACATGACAAGAACCGCGACGGATTCCTGATCCGCCGTACGGCAATTGAGACCGGCGTGACAACCATCACTTCACTGGATACTGCCAGAGCACTGGTATCGTCTCTGGAGCATCAGGAGGAAGAGAAGGATCTGGAGATTATTGATATTGTGAAGCTGTAAAGGCAGCATTTGCAGCAGTCCTGCGAGGGCAGAATGAACTCTGTGAATTACAGCAAGGAACTCGAAAAAGTGATCGTAAGGAACAGGGAGCAGGGGCGGATTCCGTCCCTGCTCCTGCAGGTATGTTGTGCACCCTGTTCCAGCCATTGTCTGGAATATCTTCGGGAGGATTTTGACATTACGGTGCTTTACTACAATCCGAATATCTCGGAGAGAGAGGAATTCGAAAGGCGCAGGTCGGAAGAACTGCGGCTGATAGAGGAGTACAACCGCCAGGTGGAAATGCAGGACTTTGCAGGCATGCATTCCACAAAGAGAGCGAGAAAAATACGGGTTCTGGACGTTGACTATGAGGGAGAACGCTATGAAGAGGCAATCAAAGGGCTGGAGCGTTGTCCTGAGGGCGGGGATCGATGCACGGTGTGTTTTGAACTGAGACTGGGGAGAACCGCCGAGCTGGCTGCGCAGGGCGGCTATGATTATTTTACGACGACTTTGACCATTTCTCCTTTGAAAAATGCATCCAGACTGAATCGGATCGGAGAGGAGATGGGACTGAAGTACGCAGTGAGCTGGCTTCCGTCGGATTTCAAGAAGAAAGACGGCTACAAGAGGTCGATTGAGCTCTCACATAAATTCGAGCTCTACCGGCAGAATTATTGCGGCTGCAGATACAGCAGAGGAATCGGAGCACAGGAAGAAAACAATGAGAAGGCCGCAGGGGCGGCATCGGGAGGTAGGTAGTTCATGAAACAGCTGCTGGATGTGTTGTCAGAGGAAATGGGAAAGGCCTTTGCTGCGGCCGGTTATGATGCGGGCATGGGAAGAGTGGCAGTGTCTGCCCGGCCGGACCTGGCAGAGTATCAGTGCAACGGTGCCATGGCGGGGGCGAAGCAATATCATAAGGCGCCCTTTATGATTGCGGATGAGGTTGCTGCAAAGCTGCAGGACTCGGAGGTTTTCGAGAATACGTCCGTTGTAAAGCCGGGATTTATCAACGTGAATGTGAAGGAGACATTTCTTAAAGATTTCCTTCAGAAGATGACAGAAGAGGAAAAGTTCGGAATGCCGGTTCCGGAGAAAGCCAAAACCGTTGTACTGGATTACGGCGGACCGAATGTTGCAAAGCCCCTTCATGTCGGGCACCTTCGTTCTGCTGTCATCGGTGAAGCGGTAAAGCGGATGGTTCGATACCACGGTGATACGGCAATCGGTGACATTCATCTGGGGGACTGGGGACTGCAGATGGGCTTGGTGATCACAGAGCTTCAGCACCGTCAGCCGGATCTTCCGTATTTTGATCCGAATTATACAGGGGAATATCCGAAGGAGGCACCTTTTACGGTCGGCGATCTGGAGGAAATTTATCCGTATGCCAGCGGACTTTCGAAGCAGGATGAGGCGTATCATGCAGAGGCACTGGAGAACACCCATAAGCTTCAGTCGGGAGACCGCGGCTATCGCGCTCTCTGGCAGCATATTCTGAATGTTTCTGTTGCGGATATGAAGCGCAACTATGCCAATCTGGATGTCACCTTCGATCTCTGGAACGGTGAGTCTACTGTGAATGATCTGATTGCTCCTATGGTGGATGACATGAAAAAGAGCGGAGCAGCTTACGAAAGCGAAGGCGCACTGGTCGTAGATGTTGCAGAGAGCACAGATGCAAAAGAAGTCCCTCCCTGCATGATTCTGAAGAGCGACGGCGCAGCGCTGTACACCACAACGGATCTGGCTACCATTCTGGATCGGAAGAACCAGTATCATCCGGATGAGATCATCTATATTACCGATAAAAGACAGGCACTTCATTTCGTCCAGGTGTTCCGTGCGGCGAAAAAATGCGGGCTGTGCGAAGAAGGAACACAGCTTCGGCATATCGGCTTCGGCACAGTGAACGGAAAGGATGGAAAGCCCTTTAAGACACGGGACGGCGGAGTGATGCGGCTGGAGACCCTGATCCGGGAGATCTACGAAAGCATGCTGGAAAAGATTTCCGGGAACCCGGAGATTTCGGAAGAAGAGGCGAAGGACACGGCAAGGAAGGTCGCGCTGGCTGCCATCAAATACGGGGATCTGTCCAATCAGGCCGCCAAGGATTATATTTTTGATACGGAAAAATTCACTTCCTTTGAGGGGGATACCGGTCCGTACATTTTGTATACCATTGTGCGCATTAAGTCCATTCTGGCGAAGTATAAGGCAGCAGGCGGAAGGAACCTGGAGGAACTTGAAATTGCAGCACCCTGCAGCAAGGCTGAGAAAACGTTGATGCAGGATATTGCCGGTTTTGGTGCAATGATGACAGGAGCCTATGAAGAGTGTGCTCCGCACAGAATCTGTGCCTACATTTTCCAGGTGTCGAACGATTTCAACAGTTTTTACCACAGTACCAGAATCCTGACAGAAGAAGACTGCGCCAGAAAGGAAGGGTGGATTGCTCTTCTGGAACTGACGAGACAGATTCTGGAAACCTGCATTGATGTCCTTGGCTTCCAAGCCCCGGAAAGAATGTGACGCTGCTGGAGACCGGGAAGTCATGCGGACAATGTGAGGGGGATGCGCATGGAACAGAACTATTTTCTCCGAAAGACACCGGACCGCAGGAAGGGAAAGGGGAGACT
>CAVAJA010000169.1:0-4364 GCA_963588615.1 Lachnospiraceae bacterium
TTCCTGCCCTGGGTGAATACACGCCATTTCTGGTGCATTACTATGAGGAGCTCGGCGCCAGCGCATCAGCACTGCCGCATCTGAGCAGACACGCGTTGGGACTTGGAAGAGCAGAAACGAGTGCAAAGGAATATCTGCCGTTTGCGGCTCTTTTGGGGAGCATTCTGGAGCAGAGTACAAAGGACAGGCGGATCGGCTCGGGACAGTTCCTGATTCCTCAGAACCAGGGAGCAGAGGCAGACGGACTCTATGCGCGCGTCATCCGTGCGGTGCTGGATCGCGGGGGAGAGCGGACAAACTGCAGCGAAGAGTACCATGGGGAGGATATGCAGCGCGCCGGATCCAAGGACGCAGAGGCTCTGCACAGGGAGAATCTCATCAGCCCCGTGCTGGAAACTCTGCCGGTGAAGGCAGAAAATCCGGATGCCTTGTTCCGCGCTCTTCTTGCCGGAGATCTGATCTATGCGGCACCGCCGGATGAGAGAGGCGTGCTGCGGGAGAGGTGGACCCGAATTCCGTCGTGGGAACAGCTGCATGAGGCGGCACAGCGGATCGGAAGAGAGGCAAATAAAAGAGCAGGAAGGCGCCTTGCTGCAGTTGGAACTCCGCTGTGCCAGACAGAGCTGGACAGCGGTGTGCTGACCGCACTGGAGGGGGAAGGAGAGTATATTCTGCGTGCGCCGCTTGGCGAAGCAATGTGGTTCTTGTGGCAGGACAACATGGATATGAATGAGTCCGCCGGAGAGTGGATGAAGGAAATGGCTGCACAGATGCAGAGCTTGGGAAGAGAGCTCGGCGCACGCAGTGCCTTTGCCGGGGATCTGTCGGAGCTCATAGAAATTGCAGAAGGGGCACTGCCTCGTTTTGCCGGAGCAAACGGGCGTTACCGTTATGCGAAGGCGGCAGAAATGTCCCGCCGTACACAGGCGGTGCTGACATTGGCCCCTCGCTATGAGAATACCGCAATGATTCTGGAAATGCAGGGGCTGAAAGAGGCTTGCAGGGCACCGCTCTTTGAACTGTCGTTGGACAATGACTGGGATGAGACCGCCTGGGGGAGGCTGAGGTCATTCCTCTACTATGTGTGAGCCTTGCCATCAGAGACGTCGGCGGAAAATGCGGCACGGCAGGCCTTGAACAGAATCGAAATTACTGAAAGCACACAAAAGGAGCCGGGTTCGCGGGAACCTGGCTCCTTTTGTGTGGGAAACACATTCACCTGTGATCCTTTGAAAACAGGATCTGTGAATATTACTCAATTACCAGCAGGAGGCTCATCTTGAATCGCCCCACGGGGGTTACGCTGTGAAGGCCATTTTTATCGAAGCGGAAGCTCTCGCCGGCATTCAGCTCGTAGTCCTGTCCTTCATAGCCGATGATGGCCTTGCCCTCAAGAGCGGTGAGGATGGCATTGCCGGGAGCGCGGTGGGGCGTCAGACCGGTTCCTTCGTCGAAAGCCATGAGGACAAACTTCATGTTGTCAGCATGGACGATATCGAGATTGGCGATGCTGCCCTCCTCATATGAGATGAGATCCTTGAGTGCGGCAGGCTGTCCTGCTTTGATCAGATTGTTCATGTTGCAGTTCTCCTTTTTCAGAATAATTTCAGTGTAGATCAGACCGGAATCGGTCTGTGTACCGCAGAGTGTGCGGGGCGATACCATGAGTAAATCATAAGGATGCATGGGAACGGGCTGCCGGTTCGGTCCGAGGAGAAAATCACCCGCCCCTTCGGCACCCAGATAAAGGGTTGTGCAGTCGTAGCTTTCCGGTGTGATCGAGGTACCTGCACCCATCGAAAACCAGGTGACGGGAACTTCTTTGCCAAGCTCTGCGGGGCGCGAGATGGTCATCCCGCTGCGAATGGGTCTTTTCTGGGCAATGGTAAAAGGAACGTGGTTCATCCGGCCTCTCCTTGCAATGCAACCGGTACAATGCTGCGGATTGTACGGTTTTCGTATTGAAATTCATTGACAACAACCTGCACATCGAAGGAATAGGAAATGTTCTTCGCATTCAGAACATCCACAGCGGATCCGTAGAAAAATTGTCCCTTCCGATTCAGCATCAGGGCTTCATCAGCCACCGTCATGGCATTGGTGGGATAGTGCGTGTTTATGATAGCACTGATTCCCTCCTTGTGCACCAGGCGCTCGATCATGTTCAGCACCAGTATCTGGTTATGGAAGTCCAGTCCGGTTTCCGGCTCGTCGAGAATGATCAGCTTGGGATCGTTGATCAGAGCCCTGGCAATGAGGACCATCTGCAGCTCTCCGCCGCTCATGCGGTTGCAGTCTTTTTCTGCAAGGTGTGAGATTCCGACGCGATCCATCATGGCTCTTGCCATGTCCAATTCCGCACGGCCCGGCTGCTGAAAAGTTCCAAGGTGTGCACTTCTGCCTAATAATACCATCTCAAGACCGGTATAGGAAAATGCAAATCCGTGGGACTGAGGAATGTATGAAATGGTACTCCACAGCTCCTTCGGCTTGAGAGCATGAAGGTCTCTGCCGTAGAGGAGTGTTTTCCCGCTGTGCCAGGGCAAAAGACCGATCATACATTTAAGAAGTGTGGTCTTTCCGATTCCATTGGGACCGAGAATTGCCAGAATGTGACCTTCATCAAGGGTCAGATTGATATTTTCCAGAATGATCGGCTGTTTCGAGTAGCCAAAACAGCCGTTTTGAACTTCGAGGATCATCGCAGATTGCTCCTTGTCTTATTCAGCAGTGAGATGAATACCGGTGCGCCGATGATGGCCGTCAGAATCGACAGCGGCAGCTCGATGATGCTGATGGTGCGTGAAAGCGTATCGATGAGAATCATAAAGCAGGCGCCGAGGCTGAGGCTGACCGGAATGACGTAGCGATTGTTGCTGCCGACCAGCATTCTTGCACAATGGGGGATGAGGAGACCGATCCAGCCGACCTGTCCGCACATGGAGACGGCGGAGGCTGTGATCAGCGTGGATGCAATGATGAACAGCATGCGCGTCCTTTTGATGTTGATGCCGCTTGCCTTGGCCTCATCGTCGCTCAGAGACAGAATGTTCAGTCTCCAGCGCAGCAGATAAATGAGAATGATGCCGACGAGAATCAGAGGGCAGCCGATGAGAATTTCACGGTAGCTGGCACTGGTGAAGCTTCCCATGAGCCAATAGGTGATTTCGGGGAGTTTATCCTGCGGATCGGCGGTGTACTTGAGCAGAGAGCCGATGGCATTGAAAAGCGAGGAGGCAATGGTGCCGGCCAGCACCAGGTAAACCATGGAGTGCCCTTCGTTTTTACCTGCGATCTTGAGCGTGAAAACAACGGAGGCAAGTCCGAATACCAGTGCGATGAGCTGAGTTTCCAGTGTATTGCAGGAGAGAATGATGGCCAGAATGGCACCGACGCAGGTCCCGCTTGTGACGCCGAGAATATCCGGCGTCGCAAGTGGATTTGAAAAGAGCGCCTGAAAGGCAGCACCTGCCACGGTAAGTCCTGCTCCTACAATGGTTGCCATGAGAATGCGCGGCATACGCAGATTGATGACGATAGAATAGTTCTGCGTGCTGGAGACATTCCCGCCAAAGGCTGCCGAAAAGGCCCGCAGAACATCCTGCACCGGCACATTCATGCGGCCGAAGCAAAGGCAGATTAAGGCAGTCACGACGGGGAGCAGGAACATAAGAAAAATGGCAGGCGGCGTAAAACGTCCGTTTTTAATCCAAAGTGTGTCTTTCATGTAAATTCTTTCAGGGGAAATACTGAACGGTTTTCGTTGTCTGTGCGCAGAAATTAATACCGGAGCATTTCTGCGAGTTCATCATCGGTTACATCATATCCGTACCAGGTCTTGTAGTACTCCTTGATGGTTTCTTCGAGCGGATAGTCTGCAAAAGCTTCCGGATAGGTATTGCAGGCAAGCCATGCCAGCACCAGAGGGGCATCCGGATTGGGGGTGAACCAGTTCCACATGCCGAGCGTTGTGTTGTAAACACGGCCATTCTGTACCGCAGTAAGCGTGGAGAAATCAGCACCATCCACATTTCCGTTCAATACATCGTCCACCTTTAAAGGCTGCAGTCCGGGCCCGTCCAGAAAGAGAATGTCGGGATCCCAGCTGTAAACCTGTTCCATGCTGGTCTGAGCGAATCCTGTGGTTTCAGCTGCGACATCGGTGACACCCAGGTGCTGGAGCCAGTAATTTCCAAAGGTGCCCTGACCGGATACCTGGGGAACCCCATCGGAATATTTCCAGAGGATCATGGCACTGGGACGCTCATCTTCAGGAATCTCGGCAATTCTGGCTTCCACATCCGCAACGATGGCATCGCCGGCTGCGACGAATTCATCGGTTTTGCCCTCCTCACCGAACACAT
>CAVAJA010000170.1:0-4914 GCA_963588615.1 Lachnospiraceae bacterium
ATATGGTTGAGAGCGCAGAGAACGGCGGATGCGGCGAGTGCCAGACTTCCTGCCAGAGCGCATGCAAGACCAGCTGCGGTATTGCAAACCAGGACTGCGAGAACAAGAACAACTGATCTGTCCTGGTTCATTATAGAGCAGAAACGGTAGGCCGGAGCATCTTCGGATGTTCCGGTCTTTTTGTGAGGGAATGTACATGATTCATCAATATCAGCTGAACGGATACAACATTATACTGGATATTTACTCCGGGGCTGTCCACGTGACGGACGAGGTGGCCTACGACGCCATCGCAGGGCTCGATGCCGGAAAAGATCGGGAGACCATCGGTCGGGAGCTTCTGGAGAAATACAAGGAGAATGGACTCACACAGGAGGATGTCGCGGACACTTTCTCAGATATTGATGAACTGATTCAGGACGGCAAGCTGTTCACGGAGGATGTATTCGAGAACAAGGCATTTGACCTGAAGAACCGCTCCAATGTCATTAAGGCACTCTGTCTTCTGGTAACCCATACCTGCAACCTGAACTGTTCCTACTGCTTTGCATCCCAGGGGAATTTCCACGGCAAGGAAGGCCTGATGAGCTTTGAGACCGGAAAGCGGGCGCTGGATTTTCTGGTGGAGAATTCCGGCTTCCGGCGCAATCTGGAGGTGGACTTTTTCGGCGGAGAACCGCTGATGAATTTCCAGGTCTGCAAAGATCTGGTGGCTTATGCCCGCAGCATTGAAAAAGAGAAGAAAAAGAACTTCCGGTTTACCCTGACCACCAACGGCGTCAACGTCGACGACGAGGTGATCGAGTGGGCGAACAAAGAGTGCTATAACGTGGTGCTGTCGCTGGACGGCCGCAGGGAGGTCAATGACCGCTTCCGCGTGGACCGGATGGGGCGCGGCAGCTACGACAATATTGTGCCGAAATTCCAGAAATTTGCGAAGGCTCGGGGCGATCGGAACTATTACATGCGCGGAACCTTTACGCACTTCAATCCGGATTTTACGAAGGATATCTTCCATATGGCGGATGACCTTGGCTTTACGGAGCTCTCGATGGAGCCGGTGGTCTGTGATCCGGACAGCCCCAGTGCACTGACCGAGGAGGATCTGCCGATCCTGTTCGAGCAGTATGAGATCCTGGCGAAGGATATGATCCGCCGCGAGCGGGAAGGCAAGCCGATCACCTTTTATCACTATATGATTAATCTGGAGCACGGCCCGTGCATCTACAAGAGAATCTCGGGCTGCGGCTCCGGAACGGAATACATGGCCGTGACGGCCTGGGGCGATCTGTATCCCTGTCATCAGTTCGTGAGCGACCCGGATTACAAGCTGGGCAACATCTGGGATGGCGTGACCAACACCAAGACCAGAGATGAGTTCAAGCTCTGCAATGTGTATGCACGTCATGACTGCGACAACTGCTGGGCAAGACTGTACTGCTCCGGCGGCTGTGCAGCGAATGCATACCATGCGACAGGGGACATTCACGGAACCTATGAGTATGGCTGCAGGATTTTCCGCAAGAGAATTGAGTGTGCAATTATGATCAAGGTGGCGGAGGCTGCAATGCGGGCCTCCTCGCAGGGAACGGATAATAAGTGATTCGAGGAAACAATTCAGAGCCTGTTGCTGCAAAGGGGCTCTGAATTGTTATTTTATAGGCGTAAGGATTTGCTATAATGAAGGTTACATTGATTCTGGAGGAAACACAGCATGAGCTTTGAGAAAATTACATTTCCGGAGGACAGCGTCTTCCTGGTGACCGGCGGTGCCGGATTTATCGGATCCAATGTAGCAGAGGCGATTCTGAACAAGGGCTATGAGGTCCGTGTGATGGACAACCTGTCTACCGGACATATCGAGAACATTCAGCCCTACATGGAGAATCCGAAATTCACGTTCCTGCAGGAGGACATCCGGGATCTGGACGCCTGCCTGAAGGCAACGGAGGGCGTGGATTATGTGATCAATCTGGCTGCCTGGGGATCGGTTCCCCGCAGCATCGAAATGCCGCTGTTCTATGAAGAGGTGAACATCCGCGGCACCCTGAATATGATGGAGGCTTCACGGCAGAACGGTGTGAAGCGTTTTGCCTATGCTTCCAGCTCTTCGGTATATGGAGATTCCACCCAGCTGCCGAAAAAAGAGGGACATGAAGGCAAGCCCTTGTCGCCCTACGCCCTGACCAAGAAGGTGGATGAGATGTACGGGCAGATGTACAAGGAAATCTATGGCCTGAACACCTACGGAATGCGATTTTTCAATGTCTTCGGACGGCATCAGGATCCCAACGGTGTGTATGCCGCTGTAATTCCGAAGTTCATCAAGCAGCTGCTGGCAGGAGAACAGCCGACCATCAACGGAGACGGGCAGCAGAGCCGGGATTTCACCTATGTGGACAACGTAATCGAAGGATGCCTTCGCTGCTGCGCGGCATCGGAAGAGGCTGCCGGCACGGCCTACAACATCGGTGCGGGCGGACGTGAATTTCTGATCGATGTGTACCATGACATTACCCGGGCGCTTGGTGTGGAGGTCGAGCCGAAATTCGGGCCGACCAGAGCCGGTGACATCCGGGACAGCAATGCGGATATTACAAAGGCCAGAGAAAACCTTGGCTACGATCCTTCTTACGATTTTGCAGCCGGGATTCAGCTGGCTATCGAGTGGTATAAGGAAAACCTGTAAATCTGGTCAGCTACATCGAGGTTTTCCGCAGGAAAATCGAGATGTGAGTGCTAACCAGATGCGAATGATTTGAAGGACACCTACATGAGAATTGCAATACGGCTGGATGACATCACTGCCGATATGAACTGGGGAAAATTTCTGCGCTTCAAGGACCTGATGGACCGATACAGCGTGAAGCCTCTTCTGGGGATCGTTCCTGACAGCAAGGATCCGAAGCTGTCCATAGACCCTCCGAGAGCGGATTTCTGGGAGTATGTGAAGGAGCGCAGGGATCAGGACGGATGGACACTGTGCATGCATGGCTGTCACCACGTCTATACAACCGACAAAGGGGGACTTCTCCCCTTAAACCGTCAGTCGGAGTTTGCCGGTGAGGAATACGAGGAGCAGCGCGACAGGCTCCGCAAGGGGCGGGACATTCTGCGTTCGCACGGAATTGAGACCACCTTGTTCATGGCTCCGGGGCACACCTATGATCTGAATACGCTGATGGCACTCCGCTCTTTGGGGTTCACCGGCCTTACGGACGGATTCGGCAGCAGGCCCTATCGCTATGCGGATATGATCTTTTATCCCATCTCTTTCCGCAAGGCGGACAGCCTGAAGAAATCCTCCGGGGTTACGACCTTTGTGGTACATTGCAACTCACTGGAGGAACAGGATTTCGCAGCTTATGAAGAGATCTTTCGGGATCAGGATATGATGCCTTATTCCGAGATGCTGGAGCAGCCGGCAGGATATCGGACGACGCTCGCCAGAAGGAAGGAGCATCTGATGGCGCTGGCAAAGAGGAGCATCCGGGAGCGCGGCGAACGCAGGAAGTGAAGCTGACAGAGCTTGCGGAAAAAGAGCGGAGCAGACGGCGGGATTACCGGCAGGATCGGGACCGGATGCTGTCGGAATCCGGCGGAAAAAGAGAATGGCAGAGGATGATAAGATGCAGGAGCCTGTTCGAATTCTCCATGTATTCGGCAAACTGAACCGGGGAGGTGCAGAGTCCCGGGTGATGGATCTGTACCGGCATATGGATCGGGACAAGGTCCAGTTTGATTTTCTGGTGCACTACAAGGTGACCGGGGAGGATCGGGAGCGCCTGCGCGGGCTGAAGGGAAGAGAAACAGCGGCCGGCGTGACCGGCTGCGTGGGGAAGCTTTCCTCTGAGGTGCTGTATCGTCTGCGGCCCGGGGAAGATCTGGACGAGGAAGTGCGTTCCCTCGGCGGCAGAATTTATGTGCTCCCGCGGTTTACCGGGAAAAATTTCATCGAATACAAAAGGGCGTGCAGGGACTTTTTTGCTGTGCACCATGACTTTGCGGCGGTGGAGGGTCACATGACGTCCATGGCCTCGGTGTATCTTCCCATCGCAAAAGCGGCGGGAGTGCCGGTCACGATTGCACATGCAAGAAGTGCAGGCGTGGACGGGGGACTTCGCGGGGTGATGACCAGGGTGTTCCGAAGCTCGCTCTCTGACAGGTGCGATGTGATGATGTCCTGCTCCAGGGAGGCTTCTGTCTCGGTATTCGGAAGAAGAGCCTATGAATCCGGAAGGATCATGAATGTTCCGAATGCGCTGGAGCTGTCGGCCTTTGCATTTGATCCCGCCAAAAGAAAAGCAGTGCGGGAGCGGTATGGAATTCCGGAGAATGCGCTGGTGATCGGACATGTCGGACGTCTGGATCCGGTGAAAAATCACACCTATATTGCAGCAGTCGGCAGGGAGCTGGAACATCTCGGCGGCAGGAATGATGTTTACTATCTTTTTGCGGGCAAGGGATCTCTCAAGGATGAGATTCAGAAGGCCTTTGAGAAGGCAGGACTGGGCGAACGGCTGATCTTTACCGGCCTGCTGGAGCGGGAGGAGGCCGCCGGAATCTATCAGGGCTTTGATGTTTTCGTCTTCCCGTCCTTGTATGAAGGATTGCCGGGAACCGTTATTGAGGCGCAGGCCTCCGGTCTTCCCTGTGTGATCGCGGACACGATCACGCAGGAGGTGGATCTGACGGAACTGGTGAAAAGACTTCCTCTCGGGGAAGAGAACGCGGGAAAATGGGCGGCTGAAATTCTGCACAGAGAAGAAAGCAGAGGCACAGACGGCAGGGATCGGAACGAGGTACGAAGAAGAGCGTCCGAACGTGCGGCGGCGGTGCTGAAGGAGGCCGGGTTTGATGTGACCACGGCCGCAGCGAAGATGCAGAGACTGTATCTTGAGTATGCGGGCGCAG
>CAVAJA010000171.1:0-4941 GCA_963588615.1 Lachnospiraceae bacterium
GAGAGCAATAAACGCGCTGTCCGTGCATCGAGGGAACAGATGCTTGCAGACGGTTATTCCCCCTGCGGGAACTGCAATCCCTAAAACAATTCTTGAAATAGTCCAAGCAATCCTTTGAACCATCCTCTTCGAGGAATCCCTGGAGTGAACAGCTGCAGAGGCAGGGTACATTTGCCGGCCGCCACCAGAATCGGTGACGGGCGGCATTATTTATTGAACAAAAACAAGACATGGTATTTATATCACTTAAAAATATCTTGTACTCACTGGAAGAGTCTGTTAGAATTTTGGGAGCGTTGGATGACAAAAGGACACCGTATTGATATCGTGTCAGTGACGCATTCATAACGGATCAACAAGGTCTGTTCAGAAAGGAAGAGAGCAGGCAAACCAAGGGAGGAGAAGATGAGAGGAAAAAAGGGTAGCAGATTAAAGCTGATCCTTGGCACACTGCTGTTCGTGGGCATGCTCTTTGGCAGTTTGCCAGCGGCGGCCTTCGCATCGGAAGGCGGTACGCAGGAACCCGGCTTGAACCAGGGAAAACCGGATGGTGACCGTTCTCAGGGGCAGGGAGACGGTGGCCAGGGCAGTGGAGACAGGACGACCGTAGATCATATTGACATCGGGGTAAACGTAACGGCAGAGATCGTTTATAACGGTGAGGAGCGTAGCCAGGATATTACTCTTGCAAAGAGCGATTTCACCTCGAATAATGTTACGATCACGGCAGTGCAGGGAGGCCAGTCGGTCGAGTTCACTCCAAGCTTTGACAGGATTGAGGACAGCTCTGGAAAATCAGGAGTGGCTCAGTGGCGCATTCCGGGGACTTATCCGGTGGGAACGAATACGGATCCGGTGAAATACACCGTAAAGCTGGTGAAGGACGTAACCTTTAAGATCAGTGAGACGGATCAGATTACGATTCCGATCACGTTCGAATCGACCTTCAGCTATTATGATGAGGACAATGATTGTCCAGGACTGAAGGACAAAGACAGAACAAAGGTTCACGATGGAGCGGGAATGGACTTTATTCTCGGGACAGGCAAAGGTTCTGTGAACTATTATTCCATCCAGAAGAATGTGGTGCTGGACAATGGAGACGGCACAACGACACCGCTTGCCGTGACGGACTATACGGCTACCTTTGATTTTTATGCAGATGGGACGAGCATTAACACAAATCTCCAGGTGAATGTTGCAGGCGTTGGAATTGGTTACGGCACAAAGGAGCTGGATAATACCACTGGTGCGATCTCGATTTCGGAGTCGGATCCGGCCGGGACGGTTGTAGTAGATGGAATCACCTACAGCCTTGAGAAGACAACCATTCAGGCAGGGGACGGCAGCGCGAAGGAAATCACGGAGGATAATCCCCGAAGCGATGGACTCACGAGCGGTGGGAAATTCATCGTAACGAACTACTATAAGGAGTCGGAGCCCAAGACCACCCGTGTTTCCGGAACGAAGTACTGGGAGGATGCCGATGATGTGGATAAGCTTCGTCCGCAGAGCATTACCATCAATCTGTATGGGAATGATGAATATGTAAAGAGCACAACGGTTGCCGCAGACGAAGACGGAGAGTGGAAGTACAGCTTTGAGGATCTTCCGATATGTGGTGAAGACGGAAATGAGATCGTCTACACGGTAAAGGAAGAGGCGATCGACGGATATACAGCAGCTTATGACGGCTATGATATCTATAATCGTCATGATCCGGCAGCGGTGAGCGTCTCTGTGGAAAAAATCTGGGAGGATGCCGATGATCAGGACGGAAAGCGTCCGGACAGTGTCACAGTATATCTGGTCATAAACGGGGAGAAGACGGAGCAGAAGCTTGTTCTGAATGAGTCCAACAACTGGAGGGGCTCCTTTGATGACCTTCCGGCATACGGAGATCAACAGGCCGTGGTCTATACCGTGAGCGAGGATTCCGTTTCGGGTTACACGACCAAGATTGAGAAGGGGACGGACGGAACGTTCATCATAACGAACACACATGAGCCGGAAACGACGAAGGTCAGCGGCACCAAGACCTGGGTCGGCGACACGGAGGAGACGCGTCCGGAGAGCATTACTGTAAACCTGCTTGCGAACGGCACGAAGAAGGCATCGAAGACGGTCACGGCCAAGACACAGTGGAAATACAGCTTCAAGAATCTGCCGAAATACGAAAACGGCAAAGAGATCACCTACACCGTCACAGAGGATGCAGTAGAGGATTATACGGCTTCTGTTGACGGGAGCAATATCAAGAACACATACACGCCAGGCAGAACGAGCGTGTCCGTGACCAAGAGCTGGAAGGATGACAACAATAAGGACGGACTTCGCCCGGAGAGCGTCACAATCACGCTTTTTGCAAACGGGAAATCCACCGGAAAGACCCTGGAGCTGAATGAGAACAATAAGTGGAGCGGTCAGTTCACAGATCTTGCGGTAAAGGAGAACGGAGAGACCATTGTCTATACCGTGAGTGAGGAGCAGGTGAGCGGCTACGAGAAGCCGTTCATTATCGGCAGTGCAGCAGAGGGCTTTGTCGTGACGAATACGCATACGACCAAGACCACTCCGCCGAAGGACAACCCTACGCCGGAGCCCACTCCCGATCCTACGCCGGATCCGATTACGAATACCACGAATGTGGCAGTCGGCAAGGTGTGGGCAGATGAGAACAATGCGGACGGCATTCGTCCTTCCAGCGTCACGGTTCAGCTGTACCGCAATGGAGAAGCGTATGGCAATCCTGTTACGTTGAGCGATGACAATGCATGGTGGTATCGCTGGGATCATCTGGATGCATCGGCCAACTGGACGGTGGACGAGCTGAATGTGGCGGACGGTTATACAAAGAGTTTTACAAAGAATGCAGTGAATGCATGGGTGATTGTGAACACCCATGAGGTGCAGAATACGGTCACGGCTGCTGCCGCGGATACCCCGACCGGCACAGCAGGCGGCGAGAGCCATACAAATGCATACACGGGAGATGAGAGCCATATGTTCCTGTGGGCAGCATTGATGATCGCTTCCGGCATCGGAGCTGCAATTGTTATTGTGCGCAGGCGCAGACGCAGTTGAGCAGAACCTCGGCAGACAAGATGAAACGGTGATAAATAAAGGAGTCTTCGGCGAAAGCCGAGGACTCCTTTTATGTTTTTTTATTCACTGGTGAACATCTGAAATTCCAGAATGACCTCGTCGTATTTGTAGGTGTTTGGGGACATACAGGAGATGATGACATCAGCCGAATCTTTCCCGGTCAGCTTCTGGGGGAAGATATCCAGGGGATTGGAGTGCACCTCACGGGGCTCCTGATAACACAGGTAGGTTCCGGCATCAATCCGCCGGATTTTCGCAGCATCGCTCGGCAGAACCTCCAGGAACATGACGGATTGCTGATATACGCCGCCGCGGTAGCCGGCAATGATGCCGTGAGGGAACGAAGCCTGCAGACCTTCCTCTCTGGCAAGGGAGAACAGACGGCTCAGCTGATCCTCATAGGTCTTGGCATCCATCTGCAGATCACAGGGAATGGTGAGCAGGTAACGCGTGAAAATCTGCCTGGAATAATAGCCTTCCCTTCCAAGGTAATCCTTCTGCGCCGTAATGTGCCGGAGTGTACGGTTAATCGAATCCAGGCTGGATTCGATTTTCTGTATTTTTTCCTTCGCCAGCGTTTTGCCGTCCTCCAGCAGATGCTCGAATTCGAGTTCACCATCAGAATTTACGTAGTGCCGCAAATCCTTCAGCGGGATGCCGAGATCCACGCACAGAATGATGGTGTCGAGAATCATGATCTGCTCGAGAGAGTAGTAGCGGTAGCCGCTGTCAGGATTCGTGTAGGTCGGAATCAGAATTCCGAGCTTTTCATAATAACGAAGAGACTGCACGTTGACGTTCCGAATCTTTGCGAGCTCTCCGATGGATAACAGATTTTCCATAAGGATTCCTATGCTCCATATTCCATATAACATTAATAGAGTTCAAATCTTATTACAAATCAATATCTTTTAGATTTCAAGAAAAACAGCATAAGGAAAATTAAATTACGGTATTGACTCTATGATGATCATATAGTTTATGCTCCTCTCCAGTATGGCGGCCGTGCAGATGCAGGCCGCTGTGAAATGGCGTAGCTGCAGGAAAGAATTATCGGTCAATTGTCAGAAGGCTGCAGTCCATGACCAGAAAAAGGGGCAGCTGCGTATTCAGATTGAGAGGAGGTAGGTGCTTATGACAAAAGCAAACGCGGAGCAGAATCCGCTGGCAGCAGCGCCGATCGGCGGACTGCTGATGAAATATGCATTTCCGAGTGTGGTCGCGCTGGTGGTGAATTCCCTGTACAACATCGTGGATCAGATCTTCATCGGCTGGGGCGTCGGAACGCTGGGAAACAGTGCCACGAATGTGATCTTCCCATTGAACATGGTGGTGATGGCGCTGGCGCTTCTCTTAGGAGACGGAGGAGCGGCATATCTGAGTCTGGAGCAGGGAAAGAGAGACAGAAAGAGGGCGGAAAAGGCTGTCAACAACACATTCTTCTGGTTGATTGTGGTGGGCGTTGTGTTCTGCATCATCTGTCTGATTTTCCTGCGGCCTCTGGCAGCATTGTTCGGAGCAACGACAGATAATCTTCCGTATGCTCTTGCATATGGACGGATTGTTATTCTGGGCTTTCCGTTCGTTATCATCGGGAGCGGCATGTGCTCGATGATACGTGCGGATGGGACACCGCAGCTGACGATGATTGCGATGATCGCCGGCTGTGTGTCGAATGTCATTCTGGATGCGGTGTTCGTGCTCGGTTTCGGCTGGGGGATGGAGGGCGCTGCGATTGCAACAGTGATCGGACAGATTCTGAATTTTGCCTTCAGTATGTGGTATGTGCCGCACTTTAAGACGGTGACAATTTCGCGGAAGGCGATGGTACCGGAG
>CAVAJA010000172.1:0-3777 GCA_963588615.1 Lachnospiraceae bacterium
CTCCTTTACAGGTCCTTCGGCTCCGGGACAGCCCTCGCGGGATTGCTGGTGCTCAGCGTCATGCCCTGGCACATTATTCTCTCCCGATGGAGCCTCGATTCCAACACAATGCCATTCTGGCAGCTTTTGTCTTTATTCCTCATGGTACGAGCCGCCTCTTCGAAGGAGCATCAGACAAGGCGTTATCTTGCGGCCGCCTTTTTCTTTGGCGTATGCCTGTACTCCTACGGATCCGCCAACGTGGTCATTCCCCTGACCCTTCTGTTCTCCTGCGCTTTTTTGCTGCAAAGACGGCTTCTTAGCTTGAAACAGCTCATGTTGTGTCTGGCCGTCTTTCTTGTCACCTGCCTTCCTCTGGCCGTTTTTTATGCCGTGAATTTTCTGGGACTGCCTGAATTTTCTGCCGCCTGGATTTCCTTTCCCCGGTTTACTTCCAGCCACTTTGGTTCTGTTTTCGTCTCCTTTGACAGAAACCTTCCTTCTGCGCTGTGGAAGAACCTGAAGGACCTCGTCTGCACTTTAACCATCGGACTTACCGGTGAGGTATCCTGGAATGCCATGCCCGGTTATTGGACACTGTACTGCTTCACCTGGCCGGTCGCACTGGCCGGTGTCCTGTTCGGCAGGACGAAACGTCAGCAGACGATCTCGGCTGCTCAAATTTCCGATGCCATTCTGCTCTCCTCACTGGCGGCCGCTCTGATTTTCTCCCTGTTCATTCAGCAGGACATCAACCGCGAGGTGCTGCTCTTCCTTCCTTTGATTTACTGGTTTGTCAAGGGACTTCGCTGGATGTCCGGCACAATGCGGCAGGTTCCGGCCATCCTGTCCGTTTTTCTCCTCCTATTGGGATTTATCTCCTTTGCAAAGGACTACTACGGGGGAACCTACAACAGCATCGCCGCCACCGACTTCATGCCGGGCTACGGTGATGCCATGGCCTGCGCAGATGCACTGGCCAGTGAAAAGGGTGCGGATTCCACTGTATATTCCACCTATGATCTGGTGGCTTCGCCCTTCATGCTGACCTTATACTACACCTGTTATGACCCGCAGGAATTCCGCGATACGGTTGTATACAAAGATCCCGATGCGGAATTCCGCGTTGCCTCCTCCTTCGGACACTTTGTTTTCGGTCTTCCGGAAAGCGAGGATCAGCTCTCTTCTTTAAATGACGACGAATACCGTGATGATGTCTTCGTTCTGACAAAGGCTGAGGCCGAACAGATGAATCCCGATCCGCAAGAATATGACGTCACCGTCTTCAAGGACCGTTTCGTTGTTGTATCCCATAAATAAAGCCTGTGTTCACCAAAAAAGACTGCACGCCTATCGGTATGCAGTCTTTTCCTCACATCCATATCATATCAATATGCAGCTGCCCGGAACCTTGCGGATCTGCCTGTCCTCGGATCACAGCTGTCTTCTATGAAACCTGCATCGGAATCGCAGACACGATGCGGTCAGCAAGCTCCTTCGCCTCTTCCTTCGTTCTTGCCTCAACTCCGACACGGATAACCGGTTCTGTCCCGGATTTCCGAACCAGGAGTGATCCCTTTCCTTTCAGTGCTTCCCTGATCTCACCCAGCAGCTTCTGAAGGTCAGGATCCTCCATCGCCGCATCCTTGTTTTCCACCTTCACCGCATACTGAACCTGAGGATACAGAACCACCGGCTCCGCCAGTTCGGAAATCTTTTTCTTTTTGGCCAGCATCACCTGCATCACCTTCAAAGAGGTGAGAATGCCGTCTCCCGTGGTGGAATACTTGCTGAAAATCAGGTGGCCCGTCTGCTCGCCGCCGATGCGGTAGCCGTACTGCTTCATCGCCTCGTAGACATATTTGTCTCCCACGTCGGTCTGAATATAATCAATTCCCGCTTTCTCAAGCGCTGTAAACAGACCGTAATTGGACTGAGCCGTCGCCACAACGGTATTTTCCAGCAGTTTCCCACGCTCCTTCATGTACACCGCGTACAGATACAGAATGTGATCCCCAGTCACCACCTCGCCTTTTTCGTCTACGGCCAGACACCGATCCGCATCTCCGTCATAGGCGAAGCCAACATCCAGACGGTTTTCCAGCACAAAGCGCTGCAGCTGTTCGATGTGCGTGGAGCCCACATTTTTGTTGATGTTCAGTCCGTTGGGGCGATCTCCCATAAGATAGGTCTCCGCTCCCAGCGCATTGAACACTGCTTTGGCGATGGACCAGCTGCCGCCGTTGGCACAATCAAGACCGACCTTCACACCTCGAAAATCGTATACGCCAAGAGAAATCAAATATCCGATGTAACGATTGCGCCCGGCAATATAATCTACCGTGGTTCCAATCTTTTCACCCGAAGCAAAGGGTAATTTCGTCCATTCCCTTCCAAAACAGACAAAAGCAGGTGCTTCTCCCTCTGCCAGCGCATGATCCAGCCAGTCCTCAATCAGAGAAATGACCTCTGTCTCCATCTTCTCGCCCCTGCGATTTACCAGCTTGATTCCGTTGTCGCAGAATGGATTGTGGCTGGCTGTGATCATGACGCCGCAGTCAAATCGGTCTACCCTGGTAATATAACTGACCGACGGCGTCGTCGTCACATGCAGCAGATACGCATCTGCGCCGCTGGCCACGAGACCTCCGACCAGAGAATACTCATACATATAGCTGGACCTTCGGGTGTCTTTTCCGATGACAATCCGCGCCGGTCCATCCTCACCGTCTTCCTTCCGTCTCTCTCCGTAATACCATCCAAGGAATCGCCCGATCTCAAATGCATGCACGGCCGTCAAATCTACTCCAGCCTCTCCGCGGAAGCCATCTGTTCCAAAATATCTTCCCATCGCATTCCTCTGCGCTCTGCGCCATTTTCATCACCAGTACCGCCAAAAACCGTTCAGCAGTCGCCCGGTGTTCTGTATAATTGCAGTGTTTCCGACACCACATCCCCCCAGCTGTACTTGCTGCAGATGTAGTCTGCGGACTCCTTCCGGTAGCCCTCCACCTTTTCCGGATGATCGATCAGATCCTGCAATACCGTTCTTAAGGCAGCCGCATTTCCCTTCGGAAAGGTCGGTGCATGCTCCTCCACCACCTCGGTACTCTCTCGAATATCCGAAATCAGGCAGCAGTTTCCATAGCTCATTGCCTCCAGCAAACTGACGGACATCCCTTCCACATCGGAGGGAAGTGCAAAAATATAGGCATTTGAGAGCAGTTCCGCCAGCTGATTCCCTTCCACCAGGCCGGCAAGGATAACCCGCTCATCCTCTGCCGCCAGCCGCTCGATCTCTTCATAATACTCCCTCGCATTCGAGGGACCGCCTGCAAGCAGCAGTTTTTTGTCTGTCTTTACGCCCTTAAACGCCTCCAGAAGGTAGTGCAGTCCCTTCTCCGGAACAATGCGGCAGAGCGTCATAATATATCCGTCTTTGCTCAGCCCCCACCGCTTTTTAATTTCATTCGGTAAAATCCTGCGGGGCCGCGCAATGCCATTTGGGATATAGTGTGTCTTCCGCCCGTACTCCTGCCAGAAATAATCCTGAAGATTTCTGGACAGAACGATGACCTCGTCCGCATGGCGGACCGCCATTTTCTCGCCGGTCTTCAGCATTCTGGAGGCAAAATGCCCCCATTTTGCCCTTTGCCAGTCCAGCCCGTGGATCGTCGCCACCACGCGGATTCCGAACAACTTCGGAAGCCAGCACATCAGGCACGGTCCCTCCGCATGAAAATGAATCACGTCATAGCCGCCGAACAGTGCCCGGAAAGCAGCAAAAGCAGAATATAC
>CAVAJA010000173.1:0-3272 GCA_963588615.1 Lachnospiraceae bacterium
TTCAGACGCATATGCTGCCGACGATTTTCCCGCCTTCTGTCGGGAGCAAGGAGGTGGAGCTGTATGCCTCCATGGATCCGGCCAAGTCGGTTGGCGGAGATTTCTATGATTTCTTCATGGTGGATGATAAGAGCATGGCGATGGTCATTGCAGATGTCTCGGGAAAGGGCGTACCTGCAGCACTGCTGATGGTCATCACGAAGATTCTGATCAAGAATGAAGTGAACATGGGGGCAACGCCGGAGGAGGCGTTCACCAAGGTGAATCATCTCCTGTGCGAAGGAAACGAAGACGATATGTTCGTCACCGCCTGGCTTGGGATGCTGGATACGGAGACCGGAAAGCTGATTTATGTCAATGCAGGGCATAATCCGCCCCTGATCCGGCTGACGCAGGAAGGAAACGAGGCCGCGGCCACATATGAGTATCTGCAGGAAAAACCCGGATTTATTCTGGCCGGAATTGACGGACTGCGGTATAAAGAACATGAGCTGCAGATGCACCCGGGAGACGCCCTGTTTCTGTATACGGACGGAGCGACGGAGGCTAAAAATGAGCGGGAGGAATTCTACGGGACGGAACGGCTGAGGGACTATCTGAATGCGCACCGTTTCGGGGAGTCGAAAAAGCTTTTGGTCGGCGTTCGGGAGGACATCCGTTCCTTTGTCGGGGAGGCAGAGCAGTTCGATGACATCACGCTGATGCAGGTGAAGTATCTTGGATATAAAAAAAAAGAGAATATGAAGAAAATGTCATTTCCGGCGGAGACCGGAAAACTCGATGATGTGCTGCAGTTCGTGGGAGCGGAGCTGGAGAAGAGCCGCTGCTCCGGGCGAATCCAGATGCAGATCGAGTTGTGCGTCGAAGAGATTTTCGTCAACATCGCCAACTATGCCTATGCCAAAAGGGAGAATGATGTGTTGGTGACAATGAAGCAGGAGGGAGATGTTCTGACGCTGCAGTTCATTGATCACGGAATTCCCTTTGATCCGCTGAAGCAGAAAACACCTGACATCAAGGCAGCGGCCAGGGAAAGAGAGATCGGCGGCCTTGGAATTTTTCTGGTAAGAGAAAAGATGGATGATGTACAATATGACTACCAGAATGGAAAAAATATTCTGACGATGAAAAAGAGGATAGGAGCCATAAATGAAGCTGACAATTGATGTTCAAAAGGGAGAGACGTCGACAGTAAAAGTCGGGGGACATTTGGATACGAACACAGCTCCGGAGCTGAATGCTGAACTGGAGAAGCTGATTCCCGAGACCGGGGAGCTGGTGCTGGACATGGATGAGCTGACCTACATTTCCTCCGCAGGGCTTCGAGTACTCCTGCGTGCACAGAAGGCGATGGCAGACAAGGGATCACTCCGCCTGATCCACGTTCATGAGGAGATTATGGACGTGCTGGAAGTGACCGGATTCACTGACTTTCTGACGATTGAATAGCCGGGAGCAGCCTGCGGCGGATGCGGAAAGGATGCATTCGGTCTTGCAGGAATCCAATGGCAGGTGCAGATATGATCATTTTACTCATTGTATTGGCGGCAGCTGCAGCGGTGTTGGCTGCCATCGGAAGTAAGCTTGTCACCTATGGGTTGACAATTCAGGGAGGCGGAACCAATCGTGAGGTCTCTCTGGATGCATCGGAGAATGCAGCTTTAGAGGGACAGGACGAATGCAAGTCCAGAGCGGCGGCCAATGAGGCACAGCAGAAGGAAAGAAACGAGGCCTTTCTGAAGGCACATCCGGAGGAGAAGGTCTGTGTTGAATCGGAGGATGGCCTGAAGCTTGCGGGTTTCGTGCAGGAACAGAGCGGGAAGGATGCAGCAGGCCATAAGTGGGCGCTGCTCGTTCACGGCTACGGCGGATCGCATGTCTGGATGCGGGATCATGCGGAGCGCTATTATGCAGCCGGGTATCATGTTCTGATGCCGGATTTGAGAGGCTGCGGCGAGAGCGGGGGCCGGTATATGGGCATGGGATGGCTGGACAGAAGAGATATCCTGTGCTGGATACGCTGGCTTTCGGACAGGGATTCGAGGGCAGAGATCGTGCTGCACGGTGTCTCCATGGGGGCGGCAACGGTAATGATGACATCCGGGGAGGACACACCGGAGCAGGTGAAGGCCTTTGTGGAGGATTGCGGATACACCAGTGCATGGGATATTTTTGCCTCGGAGCTGCGGCTTCGTTTTCATCTTCCGGCATTTCCGGTATTGTATGCGGCAAGCCTGATGTCAAAGCTGCGCGCAGGGTATGGATTCAAGGAGGCTTCTGCCCTGAAGCAGGTAAAAAAGAGCAGCAAACCGATGCTCTTTATCCATGGATCAAAGGACGGTTTCGTTCCTTTTGAGATGCAGGACGTACTCTACGAGGCGAAGCCCGGCAGCAACAAGAAAAAGATTGTGGCAGAGGGGGCGGATCATGCTGTGGCACATTACGTCATGGGTGATTCCTATTGGACAGAGGTATTTCATTTCCTGCAGGAGTACGGCATCTGAGCCGGGAGCTGCCGCAGGAAGAGAAAGAGAACAGAAAGAAAAGGAATGGAATAACATATGCAGAAGGAAGATCAGAAGCGGCTGGAGGTGGTTCGTCTGTCGGAGGATGAGAGCAGCGTCATCATTCTGGATCAGACCAGGCTTCCGGGACATGAGGAGTATATTGCGGTTGCAGATGAGCTGGCGGCATGGAGAGCGATCAATCGGCTGGAGGTGCGCGGAGCGCCGGCCATCGGAGTGTTCGCAGCCTATGCCATGTATGTTCTGGCACAGCGGTACCAGGAACTGCCCTATGAGGAGTTTCGTCAGAAGTTTCTGCAGCAGAGCGATTATCTGAACAGCTCCCGCCCGACGGCCGTGAATCTGTCCTGGGCGCTGAAGCGGCAGGGCAGGGTTGTAGAAGGAAATGCTAAGAAAACTCCTGCCGAGATCGTTCGTCTGCTGGGGCAGGAGGCGAAGAACATCGATGCCGAAAATGAGGAGATGACGAGAAAGATTGCCGAGTACGGCGTCACGCTCATCAAAGATGGGGACGGCATTCTGACGCACTGCAATGCGGGATATCTTGCCTGCCTCGGCTACGGCACAGCGACGGCGCCCATCTATTACGGACAGGAGCAGGGTCTGCAGCTGAGGGTGTACGCAGACGAGACGAGACCTCTTCTGCAGGGGGCGCGCCTGACAGCGTACGAGCTGCAGAAGGCGGGTGTTGATGTAACCCTGATCTGCGACAACATGGCATCCATCGTCATGAAGCAGGGATGGGTC
>CAVAJA010000174.1:0-2995 GCA_963588615.1 Lachnospiraceae bacterium
GGTTGGTAAGGCCTGAGCCCTTCCGAATACGGTCTCGTTAAAATGAGATTTTTCATTTGACGACTACAGAGCCGAAGGGTCAGCCCGTAAGTTACGCTGCCCTTCGGCTCTTTTGTTTTTTGAAGGTGTTATATCTATATGAAATTCAGTCGAGTAAACAACAATACGATCAGCTGTATTATATCCAAAGAGGAGTTGGAGGGAAGCGGACTTACTTTGGAAGATATCATCGGACGCAAGGTTGGAGCGATGGAGTATCTTCATCGTGTGATACTGGAGGCCGCAAGGCAGGAACACCTGCAGATGAATACGGGATATACATCCATGCAGATTCAGGCCGGAAGAGACGGGTCTTTGGTGCTGACGATCTCAAACGGAGCGCCGGAGGATACGGCAGAAGATTCGATGCAAGCAATTCGGGATGCGATTGAATCCATCCTTTCCTCGAAGGAGGAAGGCGTGCGCTCGTCTGCCGAAGATGGGAGAGGGAGGAATCAGAATCTTCCGGAAGGGCTGGAGAGCAGGACAGAGAATCCCGCTGAATTGGGCGATGGAGCAGCCGACGTCTCGGAGTCTGACGAGAAGGCAGATCCGAGATTGTCCGGGCACAGACAGTTTGGCTATCGTTTTTATGCAGCAGCAGATGCTGCTGAGTGCTGCAGAAAGCTGCCGCAGCTTGCGAAAATGGACACTTCCCTGTGGCTCTCAAGAAACGGAGATTATTATCTGATTGTTTCTTCTGAGGAGAACGATGTCCTTTTTGAAAAGACTATTCTTGCGATGAATGAATTCGGCACCTTTGTGGATGCGAAACAGGAAACCGTTGCCTATATTATGGAGCATGAAAAATGTATTCTGGAAAAAAACGCAGCAGCGCAGCTCATACAACTGTAAAACAAGAGGGCTTGATCCGGCTGAATAAATATATCGCCTCCTCCGGGTTGTATTCCAGAAGAGAAGCCGATGCCCTGATGGAACAGGGAGAAGTGACGGTTGATGACCAAATCGCAAAGCCGGGCATGCTGGTGACCGGAAAAGAGAAAATCAAGGTTCGCGATAAAATTATCCGATCCCAGGAGCGCAGGGCTGTTGTTGCATATTATAAGCCCGTAGGTGTAACGGTTACCCGCTCTGATCCGCATGCAAAGGTGACAATTGATGATGTGTTCCATTACCCGCTGCATTTGAACTACGCAGGCCGCTTGGATCGTGATTCGGAGGGGCTGCTCCTGATGACAAACGATGGCGAACTGATTGATGCTATGATGCGGGGGGCGGCGGGACACGAAAAGGAATATATCGTGCGCACACAGCGCAAGATCAGTGACGAAGATCTCCATCAGATGGAGAAGGGAATCTGGCTGAAGGATCTGGAAGTGAAAACAAGACCCTGCCGCATCGAACGTCTGGGGGACTACAGCTTTCGCATCATTCTGACCCAGGGATTGAACAGGCAGATCCGACGGATGTGCAGGGCCAGAGGACATGAAGTCAAAAGTCTGAAGCGAGTTCGTGTGCTGACGGTGACGATCAAAGGTCTGCATCCCGGGATGCACCGGGAGCTGTCAGGAGAGGAATGCAGACAGCTCTATGAAGCTGCAGGTCTGAGCGGTTCAGAATTCTGATTCATCGGATCATCTGCGGTGATTCACTTTGAAGTCGCGCGCCAACAGGCGGTTCCGAATGAGAACAGCGGCACCTTCGGATGAAGATAAGGGTTTACGCATGACACAGAAAGAGTATCAGGATTTACAGCAGACGATTCGGGAGCATATGAATCGCTATTACAATCAGGATGCACCGGTCATCAGCGATTATGAATATGATCAGTTGATGATCCGTCTGAAAAAGGCGGAGCAGGAACATCCGGAATGGATTACGGAGGATTCCCCTTCGCAGATTGTCGGCGGAACCGTTAAACGAGAGTCCGGTGTAAAAGTAGCACACGATGTCCCCATGTTGTCCATTGAGGATGTCTTCACGAAGGAAGAAGTGAGATCCTGGGTGGAGAAAGTGCAGGACGCATATCCGGGGGCAGCATTCTCAACAGAGATAAAGGGGGACGGTCTTTCGATGTCCATTCGATACGAAGGAAGAGAGGACGGCAAGCTTCACATGGTTCTGGCGGAGTCCAGGGGAGATGGCTTTGTCGGCGAAGATGTGACGGCAAATGCCAGAGTGATTCCGGATGTAAAAGAGGTGATCGACCTGCCGTATGAGAGTCTGGAGCTGCGCGGGGAAGTTTACATGGATCACGAGGCCTTCGAACGCTACAATCGGGAGATGGAACTTCTGGGCAAAAAAGGAGCCGCTAATCCGCGAAATCTTGCAGCAGGTACCCTGCGTCAGCTGGATCCCGAGGTGACAAGAAAGCGCGGCCTTCGAATGTTCATTTTCAATGTGCAGCGCGGACCGGAAGAGTTCATGAGAAGCCACACCAAGGCATTGGATCTGCTGGCCTCCAAGGGGGTGCCGGTTGTGTATCATAAGCTCTGCACGAGCGCACAGGAGGTGCTGCGGGCAATTGATGCGGTCGGAGAAATGCGCGAGAGCCTTGCGTTTGATTTGGATGGGGCGGTGGTAAAGCTGGATGATGTATCGCTGAGAACGGAATTTCCATCCGGCAGCAAATATTCCAGCGGTCACATTGCGTACAAATATCCGCCGGAAGAACGCATCATTACCATGGACCGCATTCTGGTGGATGTCGGGAGAACGGGAAAGCTGACCTTCACCGGGGAGTTTCACGACAGCAAGACCGGTCTGGCGGCAAGATTGTGCGGAACGAGTGTCTCGAGAGCAACGCTTCACAATCAGGATTACATTCGCCAGATGCAGATCGGCATCGGGGGACAATATAAGCTGTTCAAAAGCGGCGAGATTATTCCAAAGCTGAACGGGTGTGTACAGAAGCCCCAGGAGGTTTTCGAGGCCCCGGCCGTTTGTCCAAGGTGTGGGGAGCCGCTGGTGCGGGAACCGGATACCGCAGACATCC
>CAVAJA010000175.1:0-2939 GCA_963588615.1 Lachnospiraceae bacterium
GCATACTGCCACATGCTGAACTGATACGGAAAATACAGTCCGGCCCCGGTGTTGGCAATCCACTTATCATATTTCTCCAGTTCCTCCATATCCAGGTTCATCACAAACGAGGCCAGGTTTCCATAAATCATGGTCTGATAGCCGGCATCTTCCAGTGTGCTGCAGAAAGCAGACACATAACCGGTCCAATCACTTTTGGAAATTCCGCCCGATGCATCCTCACTCTGATATCGGTTCGCCCAGACAGCCACCGGATAGGTAATCTTGTTCTCATAATCCTCCAGGCGTTCGATCAGATGCAGTGCTTCTTCCTTTGCTTCCTCCCTCGAATTGGCTCCCAGAACGTAGTAAATTCCGACATTGAGTCCCGCTTCATAGGCTCCTGTAATATTGTCCCCCATCCTTTCGTCGTCCTGAACTTCCTTTTCCTTCGAACCGGACGACTCCGCAAGTCCGCCCGCGCAGACCATGGCAAAACCGATGTCGTCTTCCGACACAGCCCCCCAATGGATTTCACCGTTTATCTCAGATACATCGATTCCGGACTGCAGGCTCACCTGATCGTCTCCGCTGTACTGAAGACGTCCGTCATCGCTCAATGAAAAATCATCCGATTCAAACGAATTCTTTTTTACCGAATTCAGAGTCGGATAAAAATAATATTTTCCTCCGCTGACAACCACGATATCGTCATCGAAAAGCTTCCTCAGCATCGATGCTGTGCTTCCTCCCGATTCCATGTCGGACTGAATCTGCATCTTTATTTCATTCTGTTCTCTCTGGGCACCTTCTTCCCTTGCCGCTTCCTCGCGCTCCTCCACCTCTTTTTGTGTATACAACGTCTTCGTGGTTCCCTTCAGCGCGTCCAGTTCCTGTGCAAGACTCTGCTTTTCCTGGGCTTCCTGCTTCTCCTCGTACAGAAACACGGCAGCACACACCAATGAAATCAGCGTAATTGTACACAGGAAAATCACATTCACCTCATACAGCAGATGTTTCGTACCTGCTGTATGCGTGAGCGGAGATTTTCCCACAGATTTTTTCGCTGTGATATCCTTGTTGTTATTTTTTCTGGAGGTAGACATTCCCATATCAGCGTCCGTTCTTTTCATCCTGCATTGCCGCAAAAAAGGCCCATGGATCTTCCTCGTCCTCCTGCAAGCTTCCGGCATTTTCCGGCTGCGCAGGTTCTGCGGCAGGAGTCTCCTCCGCCGGCTCTTCCTCTGTATCGAACAAAGCTCTGACGAAATCATCCGGATCAAAATGCTGCAGATCGTCCAGATGTTCTCCAACACCGATATATTTTACCGGAATTCCCAGTTCAGACTCAATCGCAACTGCAATTCCGCCCTTGGCTGACCCATCCATCTTCGTCAGGATGATGCCCGTCAGATCGGTTACCTGTGCAAACTCCCTTGCCTGCGCCAAGGCATTCTGCCCGGTTGCTGCATCCAACACCACCAGATTCTCGCGCCGCGCTTCCGGGTACTCCCTTGAAATGATGCGTCCAATCTTTTCCAGCTCATTCATCAGGTTCTTTTTGTTGTGAAGTCTCCCCGCCGTATCGCACAAAAGAATGTCCGCGTGTCTTGCCTTCGCAGCACTCACCGCATCGAATACAACGCTGGCCGGATCCGCTCCTTCTGCTCCGGAAATCATATCCACTCCAGCCCGCTCTGACCACACCTTCAGCTGATCGTAGGCAGCTGCCCGGAACGTGTCTGCTGCCGCAATCAGAACCCTCTTCCCCTGTGCTTTGTAGCTGGCCGCCAGCTTTCCGACAGAGGTTGTCTTGCCTACACCGTTGACGCCGATGATCAGAACCACGGAGGGCCCTTCCTCGAAGGCATACGCATTCTCCTCCACATGCATCTGTTCGCGAATTCCCCGGATGAGGAGCTGTCTGCAGTCCGCCGGATCCTTGATGTGCAGCTGCTTTACCTGCGTACGCAGCTGTTCCAGAATCCGATCCGTTGTCTGCACTCCCATGTCTCCCATGATCATGAGTTCTTCCAGTTCTTCGTAAAACTCATCATCAATGGCAGCATGTCCGGAAAACACCTCATTCATTCCCGATACGATGCTGTCACGTGTCTTTGAGAGACCATTTTTTAAACGTGCAAAAAAGCCCTGTTTTTTTTCCTGCTCTGACATAGTTACCTTTCCGCTACGAAGCCAGCTCACTTTCGTCGATCAAGCTCACCGATACCAGCGTTGAAACGCCCTTTTCCTGCATCGTAATACCGTACAGCCGATCCGCCCGATCCATCGTGCCCCGCCTGTGCGTAATAACAATAAACTGCGTGTTGTCCGTCAGCTTGCGCAGATAATCCGCGTAACGCACTACGTTGTTTTCATCCAGAGCCGCCTCAATCTCGTCCAGAAGACAGAAGGGGGAAGGCTTTAAATTCTGTATTGCAAAAAGCAGCGAAATCGCCGTCAAGGATTTTTCTCCGCCCGACATCTGCATCATGTTCACCAGCTTTTTGCCCGGGGGCTGTGCAATGACGCGCACGCCCGCTGTCAGGATATCCGCATCCTCCATCAGCTCCAGCTTACCGGAACCGCCGCCGAAAAGCTGCTTGAATACCTTATCGAACTCCGTCTGGATTCTTGCAAACTGCTGTTTGAACTGCCTGCGCATCTGTACATCCAGTTCCTCTATGATTTTCTCCAGGGATTCAGCCGCCGCCGTCAGGTCATTGTGCTGCTCCTTTAAGAAGGTGTAGCGTTCCTTCACATCCTGATATTCCTGAATGGCATTGACATTGACACTTCCAAGGCTTCGAATCTGCTTTTTCAGCTCCTCAGCACGATTCTTCATCCACGGCAGATCCGTCATCGTATCGTCCCGCCGCTCCGCAGCCTGCGAAGGTGTCAGTTCATATTCGTTCCAGAGGTAATTGATCTGACGCTCCATGGTTTCCTCTGCCTTGGAC
>CAVAJA010000176.1:0-9009 GCA_963588615.1 Lachnospiraceae bacterium
CGTAAAGGCCTCCTGTGTCATTGATGCCGACAGTTATGAACAGTTCACGGCGGGAGACGACACGGAAGAGACCCCGGAGAGGGCCGAAGGCCATGATCCTGCCATGATCCTTTACACCTCCGGCTCTACCGGGGAGCCGAAGGGCGTGGTGCAGAACCAGTATTCGGTCGGCTTTCTGTTCGATCAGTTCCCCTATAAGCTGGGGGAAACGGGAATTGTAATCGATGATTTCGACAGCATTCTTTCCCGATTGGGGCATGGATTTGCCGGAGCATACCATTACGAATACGGGGCGGCTCTTCTGAACGGGAAGAGGTTGGTGATCCTTAGGGAGGAAGAGAGCGGCTCCATTGCACAGACCTGCCGGATTCTGGAGGAAGGAGGAAGGTTCTGTACGACCTTCATTCCGTCCCAGTTCCGGGTGTTCCTCGAGAACGAACGCTTTGCCCGTGCAATTTCTGCGGTATCCTCGCTGTGCTTTCTTGCAGAGCCCGTGTCGGGGGATCTGCGGGAGCGGCTGGAAGAGATCGAGGGCTTTTCCGGGAGCGTTGTCACCCTCTACGGACAGACGGAGTGCTATGGCATCGGCTGGCAGGATGTGCGCGCAGGGAAAGGAATGACGGCCGCACCAAAGGTTCATCTGTGTGTGGTTGATGAAGAGGGAAGGCCTCTTTCAAGAGGGGAAAGGGGAGAGCTGGTGACCTCCTCCCCCACGCTGTTCGATGGGTACCTGCTGAGCGATACAAAAAAGGCCAAGAGCCTTTTCGATTCCAAAAATCTCATGCTGGACGGCAGACGCTTCATGCGCACCGGTGATGTCGGTGTGATCCACGAGGACGGAACCATCCAGCTCTCCGGTCGGAATGACCGGATGGTGAAATATCACGGTCAGCGGATCGAGCTTCCGGAGATCGAGGAGGTGCTGGGGACCGCACCGGGAATCCGAAACTGCTGTGCGGTCGTCGGACATTCCGGGAGCGGAACCGAGCTCCTTTGTGCCTACTATGAAGGCGAAAACGGGCGGGATGCCGATCCGGACGAGCTGCGCTCGTATCTGCGCAGCAAGCTGCCGCCCTACATGATTCCGGTCTGCTTTAAGAGAATGGAGAAGCTGCCGATCAACGCGAACGACAAGATCGATTTCAAGGTGCTGTCCGCCCTGGTGGTGGAAGAGGAGGAAACGAAAAAGCCCTCCCGGCAGAAGACCCAAAAGGAGCAGCTGATTGCGGATTCCGCGGCAGCTCTTCTTAAGATACCGGCAGATTCCATCGGACCGGAGACGAACCTGATGGTTCTGGGAGTAGACTCGCTCAATGCCGTCATCCTGATGAATGATCTGGCGGAGGCCGGATATTCCCTGAGTCTGGAGGCGTTCATCAATTCCGCAGACGTGGAGGAGCTGGCCGGGAAGCTGGAGAAGCGGAATAAGGGTGAAGGATCTGCGGCAGAAAAGGTGAAAAAGGACGTGTCCCGGCTGGTCCGCTGCACCGATATGCAGACCTCCTGGATTCAGAACAACCTGCAGGTCGTCTCCATCATTCTGGCGTACCGTGGAATTGAGAAGGAAGAGGTGGAGGAGAAGGTCCGGCAGACGGAGCTCTGCCACCCCGCGTTCCGCAGCAGCTTCATCGAGGACGACGGCAGATATTACACGAAGGTCCTCAAAAAGCGCCCGATCCGCTGGGAGTATTCAGATTTAAGAAAGATCGGGGACGAATCCGGCGAGATGACGCAGCGGCAGAGAAGATTCGTGATGATGAAATTCGACCTTCTCCAGGGAAAGCAGGACAAAAGAGACCTGTTCTTTGTCAGTGCTGTCCGCATCGCACAGGACAGAACGGTTCTGCTCCTGCGTGTCGACCACCGCGTTGTGGATGGGATGAGTGAACGGATTCTGATCCATGATCTCCTCTGCGAAAAGCCCATGGAGGAGATCGACAATTATGTCGCCTACGTGGACAGAACCGGAGATCAGACCGCAAGGGAAGATGCGCAGAGCTTCTGGAAAGAGTACCTTCGCGGGACGACGATTCCGCAGATGCCGAGGAATCCGAAGGGCACGGGAAAGCCGAACTACCAGTGCTGCCACATCGTGATCGGCGGGGAAAAGGAAAGAAGAATTCGGGAGTTCTGCCATGCCAATGCCGTCTCTTTGTCCGCCTTCGTTTTGTGCCAGTACGGAAGGGCCATCATGGACACGCTGCATCTGTCGGACACCATTCTGAACGTTGCCGTCTCCGGCAGGAGCATGGATGTGGACGACATGGACAAGGTGGTGGGCTGTATTGTGAACACCGTGCCGATTCGAATTCGCAGAACGGATACCGAGAAGGAATTTATGAGTTCCTATCTGATGGCGGACCGGTACAGCTTTCTGAATGCGGAGGACATCTTCGAAGCCGCGTTCGGGCGGCGGGAGGCTCCGGATATGCTGCCGTTTGTGGTATCGGAGATTTTCCCGGAGGGGATCATCCGGGAGCCCTATGAACCCATCCGCGCCGCATCCTATGAACAGTTCAACCGCGGGGATTTCCTGTGGGAGGATGAGAAGGGAATTCATCTGATGCTGCACCCGGACACGGATCACTGGGAGGAGGAGACGATTCGCAGAATCCTCGAGAGAACCGAGGAGCTGCTGCAGAAATAGGAAAATTAATTTCAGCGGCCTTTGCCGGAGCCTGCGCCGGCGAAGGCGGAAACTGCTGAAGAGAAAGGGGAGTTACGATGTTCTATCTTTGGGGGAAGAACAGCCTTTCCGTTAAAATGTATCACCTGTTGACCGATAAGGAGCAGGAGAACACCTGCTTTATTGAGACCAATCCGCAGAAGGCACAGACGGTCTTTGAGAACAGCAGCTGCGTCCTTCCGGATCAGATCAGGGTCGCCGATGTAGAGAAAATCCTGATACCGACGTATGGGAGCATGCTCGAAAAGAACATCCTGAAGGCGGTGAGAGAGCGGGGAATCGATTACGGGAAGATCTGGATCATGGACTACGATTCCTTTGCGGCGGAGCTGCGCAGCTGCGGCTCGCTCGCAGCGTTCATGGACAGGAAGACCATCCCGTTCCTGCACTTCCTGGAGTTCGAGGTGACGCATCACTGCAATCTCAAGTGCAAGGGCTGCACACACTTTGCGCCTCTTAGCGAGGTGAAGTACGGGAATCTGGAGGAGTTCATCCGGGATCTCACCCGGGTTCATGAGCTGATCGATCACATCGGAGAGATCCGTCTGCTGGGAGGAGAGCCGCTCCTGAATGATGAGCTCTATCGGTTCGTGGAGGAGGCGAGAAGAATCTATCCCGATTCGGCCCTGAGCGTTGTCACGAACGGAATCAAGCTGGCCGGCATCAGCGATCGCCTGAAGGAGACGATGAAGCGCACGCAGGCACAGTTTTCCATTACCCTGTATCCGCCGGTAAAGACGTTCGTGAAAAATGTTGCGGATGAGCTGACAAAGGAAGGAATTCCGTGCATTTACGGACACGATGCACTCTCCTTTACATCGCAGCTGCGGCTGGAGGGGGATTCCAACGCAGAGAGAGCGGAGCTCACCTGCATGGAGGCGGAATTCCATACCATAGAGGGCGGCAGAATCTCCAAGTGCTCCATCACAATGAAGATGCCGGTCTTTAAGAAACACTACGGTCTGGGCATCGATTTTCCGGATGATACGCTGGATCTTTATGACGAATCGCTGACGGCGGAGAAGCTCTTTGCGTTCCTGTCAGGACCGGTCGGTCTGTGTTCCTACTGCGGAAAGGGAAGATCCTATCCGTGGGAGAAGGCGGGGGCCAATCCCCCGATGGAGGATTGGATCGGAAGCGGGAAATATGAGTAACGATTCAGCACCCGCATCTTCGAGTATCCTGGAGTGACTTTGTCATTCCGTGCTGCGGAGAAACCGCCTACGCGGCTTTCTCCTTGCATGCAGAAATCCTCGATGTGGCTGGCCGGAAAGGGGTCAGTCGGCAGAACGGCCGGCGGAATGATCTGCAGGGAGGCGGTGGGCCTCCTGATATTCCTTCGGGGACATGCCGTATTCCTTGCGGAAGCTTCGGTAGAAGCTGGAATAATCCCGAAATCCATAATCATCAAAGGTGCGTGTAATATCGGCTCCGGCTGCAATGGCTTCACTGCAGCCCTGGAGCCGCTTTTTAATGATGTACTGGTGAATGGAAATGCCCAGATTCTCCTTAAAATAGTGTGCGAGGTAATATTTGGAGAGGCAGACATGGTCTGCAAGAACCTCGAGGGAGAGATCCTCGGTGATGTGCTCATCGATGTAGAGGGTGAGCTCCTGCATGAGGTCTCCCGTCTCATTGACCAGAGGGTGCTCCCTCTCGTAGATGACGCGGTTCATGTACAGAATCAGATCATTCAGCGCCAGATGCACGGCGGCGGAGCGACCGTAGCGGTCGGAGCGCAGCTCCTCTAAAAGCCGCAGCATGCGGGCCTGAATGGCCGAAAACTCCGCCTCATGGAAATGATAGTGATATCTTCCCGCAGTGGCGGCGCGCTGCATGAGGAACACATAGTCCGGGGTCTCCTCCAGAAGCCTTGCGGCATATTCTGTGCTGATCCAGAGGATGAAGCGGCGGTAAGGAACATCGGAATTGTGCATCTTCCCGTGATGCGGCACCCGGGGAGGGACCAGAACCATGTCGCCGGGGTGCAGGGGAATGGAGTCTCCCGCAATCACCAGATCCATGTCGCCCTCCAGAAACAGGTAGAATTCATAATAATCGTGCGTGTGATCCGATGGCATCCGGAAATGAAGGTCGCTGTAATAGAAGGCCTCAAAATCTCGGGATTCCATATATTGCCGTGTGTTGAAGGCAGAGCGGAGGTTTGTTTTCATATTGTGTCACCTGTCGGAAAGGTTCCGTAAACCCGTAAATGTGCGGCAAACCGCAGGAGATCGAAGCGGCCGTCCGGCTGCGGGATTGCATCCGGCGGAGTATCTTTTCGGGGACCGGATGAGAGACTGTGCAGCCTGCAGGATCAGTATAGCCTGCAGGAACAAGATCCGCAACATTTACAATGTGAACAACAAATGGCTCAATGGAAATTTGACCGGAGAGCGGGTAATCTAGGGAACATGAAGGGAAAATGCTCCCGTACAATTTCAGATCAGAAAGGGGATTACAACAATGGAAATGACAATGCGCTGGTACGGCTCGAAATATGACACCGTGACACTCAAGCAGATTCGGCAGACCGCATACGTGACGGGTGTGATCACGACCCTCTATGACAAGCAGCCCGGAGATCTCTGGACGCAGGAGGAGATCCACGCACTGAAGGAGGAGGTCGAGGCAGCAGGACTTCACATCAGCGGCATCGAGTCCATCAACGTGTCCGATGCCATCAAGACCGGCAGCGCTGACCGCGACAAGGACATCGCGACCTATATCCAGTGCCTTGAAAATCTCGGAAAAGAAGACATTCACCTTGTATGCTACAACTTCATGCCGGTATTCGACTGGACCAGAAGCGAGCTGGCAAGGGTGAGACCGGACGGCTCGACCGTATTGGCCTATACGCAGGAGGCCATTGATGCCATTGATCCCGAGAAAATGTTCGATTCCATCAAGGACAGCATGAACGGCACCGTGATGCCGGGCTGGGAGCCGGAGAGAATGGCACACATCAAGGAGCTCTTCGAGATGTACGAGGACATCGATGAGGAGAAGCTCTTCGAGAATCTGGTTTATTTCCTGAAGGCGATCATGCCGGTCTGCAACCAATATGACATCAAGATGGCCATTCACCCGGATGATCCGGCCTGGAGTGTATTCGGCCTGCCCCGCATCATCACCGGCAAGGAAAAGCTCCTGCGCATGATGAACGCAGTAGATGATGTGCACAACGGCGTGACATTCTGCACCGGCTCCCTTGGAACCAATCTGGAGAACGACCTTCCGGATATGATCCGCGCGCTGCCCGGCAGAATTCATTTCGGCCACATCCGCAACCTGAAGTTCAATTCTCCCACCAATTTCGAGGAGGCCGCACACCTGTCCACAGACGGAACCTTCGACATGTATGAGATCGTCAAGGCTCTGTATGACATCGGATTCGACGGACCGATCCGCCCGGACCACGGCCGCATGATCTGGGATGAGGTTGCGATGCCCGGCTACGGTCTGTATGACAGAGCACTGGGCGCTGCATACCTCTGCGGACTGTGGGAAGCCATCGACAAGGCACAGACCCGCGCCTGATGGGAATCGATACGGAAAGGAGAACAGAACGATGAAATTATCGACAGAAGGATTACAGAACACACAGGAATGGATCGAGAAGGGCTATCACCTTCCCGCTTATGACCGCGCTGCAATGATCGCAGCTACGAAGGAGAATCCGACGTGGGTACATTTCGGAGCCGGCAATATTTTCCGTGCATTTCAGGCGAACCTCGCACAAAGACTCCTGGAAGAGGGCGCAGCTGCGACCGGCATCACGGTCTGCGAGGGCTTTGACTACGAAATCGTTGAAAAACAGTATCGCCCCCACGATGATCTCTCCGTTCTGGTGACACTGAAATCCGATGGAAGCGTCGAGAAATCGGTCATCGGCTCCATCGGAGAATCCACCATTCTGGATTCTGACAACGAAAAGGAATTTGCAAGACTGAAGGAAATTTTCGCAAAGGATTCCCTGCAGCTGTGCACGTTCACGGTTACAGAGAAGGGCTACAGCCTGGTGAACGGAAAGGGTGAGCAGCTGCCTGCCGTGACGGCGGATTTCGCAGCAGGTCCCGAAAAGCCGGCAAGCTACATCGGAAAGGTGACCTCTCTTCTGTACACGCGCTATCTGGCAGGCCAAAAGCCCATCGCCATGGTATCCACCGACAACTGCTCCCACAATGGGGAGAAGCTCTTCGGTGCGGTGACGGCTTTTGCCGGAGCATGGGTTGCGGCAGGGCTTGCAGAGGCCGGCTTCGAGGCATACTTAAGGGATGAGTCCAAGGTCTCCTTCCCCTGGTCCATGATCGACAAGATCACACCCCGCCCGGATGCATCCGTTGAGGAGCTCCTGCGCAAGGATGGTCTGGAGGATCTGGATGCTGTTGTGACTTCGAAAAAGACCTGGGTTGCTCCGTTCGTCAATGCAGAGGAGACCGAGTACCTTGTCATCGAGGATAAATTCCCCAACGGCCGCCCGGCACTGGAGAAGGTCGGAGTGATTTTCACGGACCGCGATACCGTGAACAACGTGGAGAAGATGAAGGTCACGACCTGCCTGAATCCGCTGCACACGGCACTGGCTGTATACGGCTGCGTCCTTGGCTATGAGAAGATCTCGGACGAGATGAAGGACAAGGAGCTGGTCAATCTGGTGGACACCCTCGGCTATAAAGAAGGTCTGCCGGTTGTGGTGAATCCCGGAGTTCTGGATCCGAAGGAGTTCATCGACACCGTTCTGCAGGTTCGCGTGCCGAATCCCTTCATGCCGGATACGCCGCAGAGAATTGCGACCGATACCTCTCAGAAGCTGGCCATCCGCTTCGGCGAGACCATCAAGTCCTATGCGGCAGATCCCAACCGAAAGGCATCGGATCTGAACATGGTGCCGCTGGTGGAGGCGGGATGGCTGCGCTACCTCATGGCGGTAAAGGATGACGGCGAGAGCTTCGAGCCCTCTCCGGATCCGCTGCTCGAGGATGTGCAGCAGTACGTTGCTGACTTCAAGCTGGGAGAGGTTCCCGCTGCAGAGGAGATCCGCAGCAGACTGCTGCCCCTGCTGAAGAATCGACAGATCTTTGGCGTGGATCTGGAGGAAGTCGGACTGGCAGATAAGGTGGTATCCTATTTTGCAGAGCTGATCGCAGGAACCGGTGCGGTTCGCCGTACGCTGGAAAAATACTGCGGCTGAGAATGTGCCGCCTTGGCCGGAACGAAAAAGCTTCAGGCATTCTTTTCTGCAGTCGAGGAGTAAAAAAGAAGAATTCAAAGAGAGAACAAGAGCTGCCGCAGGCCAAATGAGCCCCAAGGAGTCATCGGAGAAATCCGATGGCTCTTTTTTTCGCGGCCGCAGATTTTGCCCCAAAATTCCTGCAAATTTCCGACAGCGTCGGGAAAATAACAAAATGAATTATATTTAAAAGTACTTTTAAACGCATAAACAAATAATATTGACTGGGGAGGGGTAATGTTTTATCCTTTCTATCGAAATGCATACCTACATGGTAAGTATAACAACATGCCGTTACTGCATACATTTACAGGCTGCAGCGAAGGCAGCAGGTGCCGGGAAGACAACACAGGGAGAACATGACAGCTGGTGCACATGCTGAATTAACGCAGCCGTTATGCTCTCCCTGTGCTGCAGCGAGGCGAACGCATCAGAGGAAACGGGGATTATGCGGCAGACAATCAGGAAAATCTGGAACATCATCGGCACGATCTTGATTGTGATGGTTGTTGTTCTGGCAGTGCTGTTGGCGGGCGTCCGGATTTTCGGACTGCAGGTGTTCACGGTTCTGTCCGGGTCGATGGAGCCGACTTACCATGTGGGATCGCTGATTTACGTGCGGCAGATTGACCCGTATGAGATTCAGGTGGGGCAGGCCATTACCTTCATGCTGGATGAGAACACGGTGGCGACGCACCGCGTGGTGGAGATCGTTCCGGATGAGGAGGATTCGACCGTCATCCGGTTCCGCACAAAGGGCGATGCCAACGACGTGGTGGACGGGAGTCTGGTGCATTACAAGAATGTGCTGGGCGTGCCGGTGTTCACCATTCCCTACCTCGGCTACGCTGCCAATTATGTGCAGAAGCCGCCGGGACTGTACGTTGCGATCTCCGGCTGTGCGATGCTGCTCTTGTTCGCGATCCTGCCGGATCTCTTAGCAGATTCGGAGAAGGAGGCGG
This sequence comes from Lachnospiraceae bacterium, assembly GCA_963588615.1. GTDB lineage: Bacteria > Bacillota > Clostridia > Lachnospirales > Lachnospiraceae > CAG-791. The sequence goes on from CAVAJA010000176.1 coordinate 8,882, forward strand.
CAGAGCGGAGCGGGAAGAGAATCGGCGTCAAAACGGATGCCGAAAGGAAGAGAAAACCGACGAAGAGCCGGAGAAACCGAAAGGGCCGGCAGGGCAATAAGAGCAGAAACCGTGATGATTATGAATCC
>CAVAJA010000177.1:0-8926 GCA_963588615.1 Lachnospiraceae bacterium
CCCCACATAACCTGCCACCAGGCCGGAGCGATCGCATTCCACGAGCTGCCCCTTCGACAAAACACCGATCTGTTTGTACAACCTTGCAAGAATTCTCGCCACTGTGGTTTTCCCGGTTCCGGGATTTCCGGTAAAAACAAGGTGCATCGACACCGGAACGGTCTTCATCCCCGCTTCCTTTCGAAGCTTCTGAATCTTGGTGAAGTCATACAGTTCCTTTACATCATGCTTAATTCCCGCAAGACCGATGAGTTCTCTTAAGTCCTCCATCGGATCACTTTCCGGTTCTGCGTTTTTCTCTTCCTTTCGGCACGCCTTCGCTTTTTCCCTGTCCTGTGTTTTTTCCACAGGCTCTGTACATGACATCGATCTGTCCGAAGAAGGCCTCTCTGTCTCCGAACGTTCTCCGCCGCCGGTGCTCTCTTCTGCTTTCGTCACCTCCTTGTTCACGTAGGGCTGCAGCGATTTTAATTTATCCAGATAGCTTCCCTGGAGCTTTTCTTCCATCTCCTGCAGAGCCCTCCTGGCCTCCTCCATGGCGTCTACGGAGGATTTCACAGAGGTCACCTTTCGTGCGGATTCCTGATGGGAGACACCGGCTTCCGATAAATTTTCTTTTCGATGATCCTTCCCGTACAAATCTCCGTATAAATCCGAAAACAGATTTGATCCCACGTTGCTCCCCTCCTACTGCCCCTGTTCTTCCTTCAGGTGCAGCTGATTTTTCCGATAACGACAGATGTCTGCCAGGCAGCAGATCCCGCACTTCGGGCGCCTGGCAATACAGACAGCTCTTCCGTGATCGACAAAGCGATGGCACAGCTGATTCCCCTCTTCCCCGGGAACAATTTTCCACAGCTCCCGCTCAACTTTCCCCGGTTCCCTGATGTTATCCACCAGTCCGATCAGATTGCTCAAACGAATGCAGTGTGTGTCTGTCACGATAGCCGGCTTCCCATAGATATCACCCAGAATCAGGTTCGCACTCTTTCGTCCGACTCCCGGCAGACGCAGCAGCTCCTCCATGGTATTCGGGACAATGTCGTGATATTCCCGATGCAGAATCCGCATGCATGCGCTGATATCCCTTGCCTTGGATTTTCCCAATCCGCACGGACGAATCTTTTCCTCAATTTCATCCGGCTCTGCCTCGGCAAGTGCCGCAGCCGTAGGAAAATCCTTCAAGAGATCCGCCATGACGATATTCACTCTCGCATCCGTGCACTGCGCCGCGAGACGAACACTGACGAGAAGCTGCCACGCATCCCTGTAATCCAGCGAGCAGCCGGAGTCCGGATATTCTTTCCGCAATCTTTCAATCACGGCAAGTGCCAATTCTCTTTTCGTCAAAGCATCTTCCATTTCTCCGCACCTTTCGTTGTTCGAAGTCTTCCCGCTTCGACCTTATTTGATAAAGTCCTCTCCTAAAGCCGCATCCTCTCCCATGAGGACCTTCATCGCCGCATACTGATCCTTCGCAGCCACCTCCAGATGATAAACCTTCCGCTCTTCCTCATGATTGACGTAGTGACCGTCAGCCCAGTCTGCCGTTTTCATCTGCGGACCGCTGATCACAAGAGGGCCACTGGTGCACCATGAATTGGTCTTGATTCCGGCATCGTTCAGCTGTTTTTCCTTTCGGGCAATTTCATCCTTTGTGCCGTCTGCAAGGGTCACCCGCTTTGTAAATAAGAACATTTTCTTTCCTCCTGCCGCGTGCTGTCATCTCTCTCCAGCGCTCACTCATTCATGCTGATGCATCTGACTTACACACCGGTTGATCTGTACTAGCCCAGAAGCGGGCTTTCTGCTCCTGTGCTCAAAATGGTAATCGACTGTGTTGCTCTGGAAATTGCCGTATACAGCCGGTGTCTTGACAACTCATTGTCCGGATATGCTGCTGCATCCGCATCCGGCAGAATCACGTGATCGAACTCCAATCCCTTGGCATATGCCAAACTGATGAGGATGGCTCCATTCGCCGGAATCGACGCATCCTTTCCGATGATTTGCGGTGTCTTTTCGCCCATGACAGATTGGAGCGCCGTTCGGGTTCTCTCCAGACTTTTTCTGTCGGCGCAGACAACTGCTGTCACGCCGGGCTCTGACGACATTTTTTCGATGGTGTCGGCGAGGGCCTGCCTCCATTCTGCCTCATCTGCCGCAGCGATCCGCTCCGGTGCAGTTCCCGGCCGCTGCACGGACTGCGCCTCGAGCTGTTTATCCCTCGGAAGAAGACCTGCGAACAATGCGGTAATCTCCGGTGATGATCGGTAGCTCGTCTGCAGGGTCAGTTCTACAGTCTGTCTGCCGCGCTCCCCGAACAGCTCATGGATCTCCGGGAAAGAAACATTTCCTTCCCGGATCGACTGAAATTCATCTCCCAGAAGCATAAACTTTGCATTGATAAAATAACGTGCAAAGGCCATCAGCTGCGCTCTTGTATAATCCTGCACCTCATCAATGCAGACATAGCGGGCTGTCCTGTCACACTCCCCTGTAAGAGCCATCTTCAGGTAGAACCATTCAATTGATGTGAGCTTTTTCTTTTTCAGAAGCCTCTGACCAATATGGTCAATATCCAGCCAGCCACACTCCCGAATCATCTTAAAGGCACCGCCGTAGTTGTTCTGTATGCGGTTCTCCTCCTTCACATCCATGGCTGCGGATGCAGGTTCCTCGTCCTCTGCATCAGAATTTTCCGACAAATCCTCTGCGTCCTCCTCGTCGGCCTCCTCCTTTGATGAATTTTTCTTTTTATGAAGTGCTCTTTTCGCCTCCTCCAGAAGTTCATCCACCGTCACCTGAATCAGGCGCACGCCCACCGGAATTCTGCCTGCATTGCGATTCAGTACTTCCAGTATTTTCTCTGCACTCAGAACCAGCTTTCCCTTCTGATCCACCGGAATCAGGTCTTCCGGTTCAAAAACAAACGTCCCCAGTTCTTCATCAATTTTTCCCAGGGACTCCGCCTTCGTCTCAAGGCCCGGATCCGGAATCGGATCATGCACCATCTGCAGGAACTCGGTCCATGTCAGCGTATTGGGATTGCGCTCCCCCATATCAGGCAGCACATTATCGATATACTGGCGAAACACCGGATTCAAGGTGATCAGGTACACGTTTTCCGGCTTCAGTGTTTTTCTCTGGTGATAGAACAGAAAGGCAATCCGCTGCAGCAGCACCGAAGTCTTTCCACTTCCTGCAATGCCGTTCACCAGAAGCACCGGCACATCCGGATAACGAATTACCGCATTCTGCTCCTTTTGTATCGTCACTGTGATGGCCTGCATCTTATCGCTGTGCTGTCGGGCCAGAGAAGCCAGCAGCATCGGGTCCTCAATGGCCAGCTGCGTGTCAAAATAAGCCTTCAGCTGATCATGTTCCAGATCAAACTGACGGCGCAGCAGCAAATCCACGCTGATTTTCCTTCCGTCCACCTCATAGGATGTCTGCCCGTTCTCCTGATTGTAATAGGTTTCCGCGATCGGCGAGCGCCAGTCCACAATCAGCTGATCGTACCCGTTCTCGGAGACTGCGCTGCGTCCGATGTAATAATCCTCCGGCTCTTCCGAAGGATCAAACTGCAGCCTTACCCTGGCAAAATAAGGCGATTCCAACAGCATCCGCACGTTCATCAGCTTCTGCGTCATGGTCCCGGATTTAATGTTGTAGGTATCGATGTACCGATTCCAGGTCTCAATCTCTCCGTATGACTCCGTTTTCACCTCATCATCTGCCGTGTCGTACCGGATGTTGGTGAGAATGTCCGCCTTTTCCTCCACAGCTTTTGCATTCAATTCAGCAATGTCCGTCTCCAGCTCTGTCTGCATATCCTGGAGTTTTCCGTAAACTTCGGTTAAATGATTCTGTTCCTGTTCAAATATCTTCTGATCCATACCGCTCCTCCTGCATCGGATTCCTGATGCATCCTGTCATTATAACATGTATATGTTCCGCACAAGCTCATTTGCAGAAGAGAACTGACTATCCTGCAGGCAAGTTCTCTTTGCAAACGATCCTGCGGTCAAGGTCCGCAGGATCTCTCAACTGCTTCCTCAACAGATGCAGAGCATTCCGAGAGGCAGGACTGAACACACAATCAACACATTTTCATGACAGTTCGGTCACATTTTCACACTACCATCCTATATGTTAATGCTTCAAATACTCATTTCAGGGAGGTAATCTATTATGACCAGCAACTGCAATCCACTCAAACGGACGGGCGTCGCTCTTGCGACCTCCGTTCTCCTTCTGTCTGCTCCCCTGACGCCTTTTGTCAGCATGGCAGCAGAAACCGACACCATAACGCAGACCACCTCTGCATCCGGTTTCGTGATGAGCACGGATTATCCGGGCATCTCCGTCAAAGCAGGCAATTCTGTCAGCTTTTCCCTTGACTTCTCCAACTCCGGCGTCGGACAGCTGACGACCCTCTCCACATCCAGCCTTCCGGAAGGCTTTGAGGGGTATTTTCAGGGCAACAGCCACACCGTATCTGAGGTTTACGTCCAGAACGGCTACAACGACGGATTGTTGACTTATACAGTCAACATCCCCGAAGACGCTTCTGACGGCGAATACAAGATCACGCTGTATGCAAAGGGAACTTCCAAGACCGCTGCTCTGACCTTGACTCTGAATGTAACGGAGCTGAATCTCGGTGCCAGCACTATGACCACCGATTATGCAGATCAGGAGGGTGCCGTCGGAACCTCTTTCTCCTTCTCTTCAACGCTGACCAACAATTCCACAGAGGATCAGTCCTATACAATGTCCGCTGACGCACCAGACGGCTGGACCGTGACCTACACCGCCTCCGATGGTTCCACCAGCGTTTCGGCCATCGATGTAGAAGGAGCCTCCAGCTCCACCTTCACCGTCAAGGTAACCCCTGCCGACAATGTTGAGGCCGGCGAGTATGTCATTCCGATCACTGCAGCCTCCGCCAACGAGACGTTGAACATGGAGCTGAAGGTCACCATCACAGGCAAGTATTCCCTTTCCCTCGCAACGCAGAATGAGACGCTCTCCTTCAACGCCAAGGCCAATAAGAAGACCTCTGTGGTTCTGCAGGTCAAAAATGAGGGAAACGTTGATCTGACCGACATCAACCTGACCGCCTCCACTCCCACCGACTGGACCGTGGAATTCTCCGAGAGCACCATTGATTCTCTGGAGGCCGGTGCAACCAAGGAGGTTACAGCCTATGTAACTCCTGCACAGACCGCCATCAGCGGTGACTATGTTGTCAGCATGACCGCTTCTGCATCTGAGACCTCCAACACCTCCAGTTTCCGTGTAACTGTAGAGACGCAGACTGTCTGGGGCATTGTCGGAGTTGTCATCATTGTTGCTATTTTCGCTTGCCTGTATGAGGTATTCCGCAAATTCGGGAGGCACTGATTCATGACAACCGCAAATGATTCTATGATTACCATCACCAATCTCAGTAAATACTACGGTGATGTGAAGGCAGTGAATCATCTGGATCTGGAGATCAAACGGGGCGAGGTGTTCGGTCTGCTGGGCCCTAACGGCGCAGGCAAGACAACGACCACCCTGATGCTCCTTGGCCTCACAGATCCCACTGCCGGACACGCCACCATTGATGGCCTGGACTGTACCAGAGAGTCTCTTGCCGTTAAGAACAAAGTGGGCTATCTTCCTGACAACGTCGGCTTTTATCCTGCCATGAGCGGTCTTGACAACCTGATTTTCTCCGGCATGATGAACGGTCTTTCCAAAGAGGATGCCGTCAAAAGGGCTGACGCCATGCTGGAACGTGTCGGGATGACCTACGCTGCAGACCGCAAGGCAGGTACCTATTCACGCGGCATGCGCCAAAGACTCGGCATTGCGGATGTCCTCATGAAGGATCCCCGCATCATCATCATGGATGAACCGACAGCCGGGATCGATCCCTCCGGTGTTCGTGAGATTACAACTCTCATCCGCAATCTGGCGACGGAGGATGGAATCACCATCATGATCTCTTCTCATGACCTTTATCAGATTCAGAAGATCTCCGATCGTGTTGGAATCTTTGTCAAGGGCCGGCTGATCGCCTGCGGACGCATTGATGAACTGGGAAAACAGCTCATGAGCAAAGGTTTGTTCATGTTCGACGTGATCTGTGAGAAAAACGGCGAGAAAGTCTGGGATGATGAATTCCAAAGCTTGATCCGTGCCATCAAAGGCGTGACCATCATCGGAAAGCGCGTTGACGGAACAGTGCACATCGAGGCTACACGTGACATTCAGAAGGATCTTCTTAAGACACTTGTTGAGGCAGACTATACTGTCCGCGAAATGCACCAGGAAGGCGGCGACCTGACAGAGATCTATCGTAAGTATTTTGAAGCCGCAGAAATCGAGGAAAGGGGGAAGAACCATGGAGGCAAGCAAAACAAAGAAACCTCAGGGTCAAACGGAGCCGAAAGGTTCAAAGCAGTTGCCGACAAGCTTACAGCAGCTTTTAGAGAAAACAAACAGTGATGCCGCAAAGAGGAATCGGCACGGAATGTATGTCCTGTTCCGCAAGGAGCTGTCCGACCACCTTCACTCCGTTCGCTTTCAGATTCTGTTCCTTCTGCTGGCTGTCGTAAGCTTTGTGAGCCTGTACGGAGCGATTCAGACTCTGGCGGATGCGGCCTCTCAGACATCCGATGGAACCACTGCATTGTCTGATTATCTGTTCCTGCTGCTGTTCACTACCAGCGGCTCCAACATTTATTCCTTCTCCACCTTTGCAGGCTTTTTAGGTCCCATCATCGGGATCATGCTGGGCTTTGATGCCATCAATGAGGAACTGGCACAGGGAACATTGAACCGACTGGCTGCACAGCCAATTTACCGCGACACCATCATCAATGCAAAGTTTCTGGCAGGGGCAGCGGCCATCGCGATCACAGTGTTCTCCATCGGAGGATTGATGACCGCCATCGGGCTTATCTCCACCGGCCTCGTCCCGACAGGAGAGCAGGTTGCTAGACTTCTCCTCTTTTTCGTGATGATCGTTCTGTACATCAGTATGTGGATGGCTGTAGCAGAGTTCTTTTCTGTTGTCTGCAAGCATGCCGCCACAGCTGCGCTTTCCTGCATTGCCATCTGGCTGTTTCTGACCATGTTCCAGAGCCTTGTGGCCTCCGGCATCGCAGGAATGATCTATCCCACCAGCGGCTGGGCAGGACAGGCCAACATTCTCAAGTATTACCAGCTGAATACGGCGCTGTGCCGGATCTCACCGTATTACCTGTTCAGTGAGATTGTCTCCATCGTCATGAACCCCAACGTTCACTCCACCAGCATCGTTTCCATTCTGGAGAGTCAGGAGGGCGCGCTGAGCAGCTATCTTACCTTTGGGCAAAGCCTTCTGCAGATCTGGCCGCACATTGTTGCAATGCTGGCACTGACGGTGGCTGCCTTCGGAGCCGGCTACATTGCCTTTATGCGCAAAGAGATCCGGGCATAACCTTATGTCCACTCGCACCGCCGCCCGAATCCCGTTTTCGAATGTCCGGGCAGGAAATTCGGAGAAAAAATTTTCTTCGATACAGCGAACAGCTGCACCATACGGTGCAGCTGCTTTTTTCGTCCTGACTTCAGACAGCAGAACGTTCGATTGAATTCCCGGCAAATCTTATTTTGTGCTGTCAGATTTTGTCTCCGCGCTCTCTTTCTGAGACTTTGCATCCGACGATTTTGATGCGCCTTCTTTCTGCGATTTCGTGTCCGTCGATTCCGATGCACTTTCTTTCTGTGATTTCGTGTCCGTCGATTCCGATGCACTCTTAATCTTGGAGGTCGTCTCCTCCAGCTGTGACGCTGCCTTGTTCAGCGCGGAGATGGTATCATTAAAGCCCTCAAAATCAATGCTGCCGATGGAGTTCATCGTATCATCCACGGAATTCGAGGTCTTGCTGACCGCCGAGTTCAATGTTGCCGCCGTCTTGTTGAGCTCTGCCGTGATGGTGTTCATCTGTGCGGCTGCCTCGGACAGCTGTGCAATGGTATTGTTCAATTCCTCAAAATCCATTGCATTGATCTGATTGATGGCCTTGTCCGCATCTTTTGTTGTGGAATTCACGGTGTCCACCGCGTCATCCATATGATCCAGAACATCCTGCAGATTCTCCGTAGCCGTCTGCATATTGGCGATGGATTCATTGATGCCATCGTAGTCGATCTGCGACAGAGATTCGATGATCTCATTGACATTCTCAGTGTTGTCCGCCACCACCTCATCGATGTCCGTCACTGCTGAATTGATTCCATCAATCGCCGTACCGATGCCGCTCACCTGATCGTTGACGTTGCTGATGACCCCGTTCAACTGCGCAAAGGAATTGTCAATCTGATCTTCCACATTCCCTACGATTCCGTTGATCTGCTGTGCCGTATCATTTGCAGAGGAGACTACCTCATTCACCTCTGCAACCGTAGTCTCCAGCCCCGTGACGGTGTTGTTCAGATTGTTCAGGAGTAGGAACAACCCCGGAGTCACGGCTGCCACTGCTCCTCCGAAAACAATCAGCAGCAGGATGCTGCTCACTGCCGCAGCCTTATTGCTGCGGGAGCTCTTCTCTACAGAACGTGCAATTTTCTCAATGGCTGCTGTCATCTCGGTCATCTGGCGCGCCGTCTGCTCCTGTGACAGGCCGGACATCTCCTGCGAAGTTACTTCTTTTTTCTTTTCCTCTTCCATTGCGTTCCTCCTTTCGTTCCTTCCTTCTGCTGCCGTCCCTCACCGTTTCCGGGGATCCCGTCGACCACAGCTGCAATATTATGGCCGTTTATCGCTTCGCCCTCGGCGAATTCTTTTTCTCTGCGTTTAGTGCGGGATACTCTGTTTCCGTTCTTCTGTCTCCGATTACATTTCTCACATTTCTGGCCGCCCGCCTTCCAAGTTCCTTATATCTCC
>CAVAJA010000178.1:0-4400 GCA_963588615.1 Lachnospiraceae bacterium
GCGGGATCCTGTGCGAAGAATCCTGACGCGGCCGGGAGATTCTCTCCGTCGGAGTGATCCGGCGGTTTTTTTATATGAAAAGTTCTGCCCGGAGTCGACGGGGAGGACAAAAACAGTTAAAGTTTCGTGAACTTCCATGAATTTCCTGTGAAAGGCAAAAGAGAGGGATTCTTCTGTGATAGAGTAAGTCTGATGCTTCTGAAATGGCGAAACGGGGGGAATTTTGATGGTACAGCAGGAACAGGAGATTATGCAGAGCGGGGAAGAAACGAGAGAGCAGGAGACAGAGGGCAGCATCTACGGAGACTACAGACTGCGGCTGGAGGAAGTACGCAGACACCTTGTTGCACAGGTTCAGAGGGCACGTGAAAAAATGCTGCTGGAGAAGGGAATGGATCCTGTGGAGCATTGTCTCTCCCGCATCAAGTCCGAAGAGAGCATGAGGGAAAAATGCCGCAGAAAAGGTCTTCCCGAAACGACGGAATCGGCTCTTGAAAAGATCAATGATGCGGTTGGAGTGCGGGTGGTTTGCTCATTTTTGAGCGATGTCTATGTCATTCGAGATTATCTTGCGAGTGTACCGGACATCGAGGTTCTGGAAGAAAAGGACTACATACGGCATGCAAAACCGAACGGCTACCGCAGTTATCATATGATTCTTTTGGTGGGCGGCAGCATTCATGCAGAGATTCAGCTCCGCACGATTTCACAGGACACATGGGCAGCACTGGAGCACCAGCTAAAATATAAAAAACAGGCGGGACCTTCCGATAAGCTTATTGTAGAAGAATTGAAGCGCTGTGCGGATGAACTTGCCTCCACAGACGTGTCCATGCAGACCATACGGGATCTGATTCAGGAGCAGAACGATGCGGTGCAGAAAAATGCATCGGGGTGTCTGAAGCGTTGAGATGGGAAGCCGTCAGAGAAAAGAGCGATGAGGGATTGATAAGAGCATGAAAATATTGTTGGCAGAGGATACAAGAGATCTGAATCGTGTCCTTACGGCAGCGCTGATGCATGAAGGATATGAGGTGGACAGTGTCTATGATGGAGAAGAGGCACTGGATCGGGTAAAAACAAACGGGTATGATGCCATGATTCTGGATATCATGATGCCTAAAAAAGACGGCTTGTCTGTGCTCAGAGACCTGCGGGAAAAAAATGTGGTGACGCCGGTTCTTTTGCTGACAGCAAAGACGGAAATTGATGACCGTGTAGCCGGGTTGGATGCCGGGGCAGATGATTATCTGACGAAGCCTTTTGCGATGAAGGAATTGCTGGCAAGAGTCCGTGCCATGACAAGGCGCAGAACAGATTATGCGGCAAAAAGCCTGCAGTACGGCGATTTTTCTCTGAACAATGAGAATTTTGAGCTTTCCTGTGAGAATGCGGTTCGATTGTCGGTGAAGGAGTTCGAGCTGCTGCAGACATTGATTGTGAATCAGAATGTAGACACTACCACCAGATACCTTCTGGAGCACGTATGGGAAGGAACACCGGATGCAACGGAGGACACGGTGTGGCTGTATGTCTCATACCTGAAAGGGAAACTCTCTTCCGTTGCATCCGGCGTAAGCGTGTTGGGAGAGAGGGGAGGGAGTTTTCGCCTGCACTACGCATGATCGGTGGAGATTCGATGCAGCAGCCGCTGCCGGAGATCATGGAGGCAGCATATACTCCTATTCAATGAGGTATTGCGTATGAGTGAAGAGGCAATCCGCAAGCTGAAGCTGAAATTCATTATTTATGCCATGAGCAGCATCACCATTGTCATGCTTCTGATGGCCGGTTTGATTTATGCGACAAACCTTGTGATGGTTCGAAATGAAATCCGCACGACCATGGACTTTATCATCAGGAAGGAAGGCGAGCTTCATGATGCTGCGGTGATTTATTCTATGCAGGAATCGGAAAATCAGGAGGAAGAGAAGGAGGAAGACATCACCGATAAGCTGCATCTCATTGATCAGAGTTTTCGACAGAATGTATATGATATCAAAGAATTTCTGGGAGAAATTTTCGGTTCCGGAGAGGATGATGATCCGGATCTGTATGAGGACAATGCGTATTCAACCCGGTACTTTGCCATCATTTATACGTCCTCGGGTGCGGTGGAATCGGTGAAGGCCAATCACATTTCCTCCCTGAATGTAGAGGATGCCAAGATTTTGGGCGATTACGCGAGAGGGAAGCTCTTTAAATTCGGCAAATATGGACAGTACTACTACAAAAAAGGAACACTGGAGAACGGCAGGTCCATCGTTGTCTATCTGGATTCTACAAATCAGATTCATGCAACGGCAAGGCTTTTGTACTCCGGGATTCTGCTGATAGCGTTTGGCTTTGCTGCGACCTTTCTCCTGGTTCGTATGTTCTCGGGAAAAGCCATCGCACCGGAAATACGGAATGTGGAGCTGCAGAAGCAATTTATTACGAATGCCAGCCATGAACTCAAGACTCCTTTGGCCGTCATAAGGGCCAACACAGAGATGCAGGAGATTCTCGACGGAGAAAACGAATGGACACAGTCGACTCTTCGTCAGGTGGATCGACTGAACGGCCTGATACAGAATCTGGTCCTGATCACCAGGGCACAGGAAAAAGAAACCGAGGAGCGGGGAATCGTAAACGCTGCAGCGCTCATTCAGGACACGGCAAAAAGCTTTGAACCGGTGGCTTTTCAGGACCATAAGACGATGGAAGTCAAGCTTCCGGAGACCATTAATATGAGGGCTGCAGATTCAGAAATACGGCAGCTGGCAACGATTCTCATAGACAATGCGATTAAGTACTGCGATGCCGGCGGGCAGATCCTGGTGGAGGCCGGTCAGAAGGGAAAAGAGATCTGGCTTAAGGTGAGCAATTCCTATGCAGAAGGCAAGGATGTGGATTATACGCGTTTCTTCGAGCGGTTTTACAGAGAGGACGAGGCGCGCACCATTCCGAGCGGCAAAGATTCCAAGGGCGGCTACGGCATAGGGCTGTCCATTGCAGAGAATCTGGTTAAGAAATACAATGGTCTTATTCGGGCGGAATGGAAGGATGGCGTCATATCTTTTCATTGTACGCTTCGGTAGTGTGTCAAGGGCCAAGGGAGTTCGGACCGGCACCAGCGAGGAAAGGATGAAAGAAATGCAGGAATACGATGAACTGACACCGGAAGAAATTGCAGCGAATCTGAAGGAGGTTCAGAAGAACATTGAGGATGCCTGCCGGCGCGCAGGAAGGGATCCCTCCTGTGTACAGATCTGTGCTGTCAGCAAGCTGAAATCTGCAGCTGATATGAGGGCAGCTATGGAAGCAGGGCAGAGGCTCTTCGGCGAGAATTACGTACAGGAAATCTGTGCAAAGTACGAGGAGCTGAAGGATGAATGCACGATTCACATGATCGGGCATCTGCAGCGAAATAAGGTAAAATATCTCACGGACAAGGTACAGCTGATCCATTCAGTGGATTCCATGGAACTCGCCCGCCAGATTGAAAAGGAAATGGGAAAGGTAAGCCGCGTCATGGACGTTCTCCTGGAGGTCAATGTGGCAAATGAGGAGAGCAAATGGGGGTTTGCAGAAAGTGAAGTGATGGAGGCGGCAAGAGAAATCGGAGCGCTTGCACATGTGAGAGTGAGAGGGCTGATGACATCTGCTCCTTATACAGAAGATCCTGAGAGCAATCGAGGATATTTTCGAAGGCTCCATGAGCTGTTTGAGGAAATGAAGGAATCCGGTCTTGAGGGTGTTCTTGCAGACACGCTGTCTATGGGAATGACGGGGGATTATGTTGTAGCTGTGGAGGAAGGATCCACTATGGTAAGAGTAGGAACCGGGATCTTCGGGAGACGCAACTACAATCGATGAGGCACCAGGGGGAGAGAACGTGAAACAACTTGAAAGGGGAATCACCGCAGATGTGCTGCAGATGGCATGGCCGGCAGTGTGTGAATCATTCTTTGTTGCATTGGCCGGAATGGTAGATTCCCTGATGGTAAGTTCCATGGGAGCAAGCGCTGTGGCAGCGGTTGGCTTGACGACGCAGCCTAAATTTATGGGACTTGCCCTTTTTTTTGCAATGAATGTGTCGGTATCGGCACTTGTGGCAAGGCGGAAGGGAGAGAAGAGACAGCATTCGGCGAATGAAATCCTTCTGACTGCGATATTGTTCGTTATCGCAGCAGCGGTGGTGATTTCGGCTGCCTGTGTCGTATTTGCAGACGGAATTATATCGTTTTGCGGATCTTCGGCTGACACACATGCACCTGCGGTGATTTATTATCGAATCATCATGGGCGGAATGATTTTCAATGTGCTGTCAATGGTCATCAATGCGGCGCAGAGAGGATCCGGCAATACTGTAATTGCCATGCGGACGAACCTGGTGTCCAATCTGGTCAATATCGTAT
>CAVAJA010000179.1:0-4681 GCA_963588615.1 Lachnospiraceae bacterium
CTCATAAGAGTCCCTTATGCGTTCCTTTTTACAGTCGTTCACTGATGTCCGGACGAACGAATTTCTCCGGATAATCCTCCACCTGATGTCCGACGATAGTATATTCCTTGTCTCCGCCGGTGAACTTATTCTCCAGTGCCAGATAAGCCTGCGGATCCCACATTCCGGAAGCCGAAAAGCTCTCAATGCCGGATGCCGGAGCCGTTTCAAAGCTGTAGGCAACGCTCTGATTTTTGTAATTGACCAGACCATGCTCCAGCATTCCTTCCATTGCAGCCTTCATCGTATAGTGACTGCTGCACATTTTAAAGCCAAGAGGTGTGAGCTCTTCCATCGTGACAGACGGATGATAATGACCATTCTCCCCCTTGTATGCACGGACATCCGCAAAGATCTTGGGGCCTGTGACAATCTTGGCCATTTCCGTAGCCTGCTCGATGTTGCCGACCAGTACCATCATGGCAATTACATACATGCCTCGCTCTTTGCCAAGATCGATGGCCTCCTGCAGGCGCTCACAGCCTTCCTTCATCTGCTCCGGATCAGCCGGGTCCGCATTGCTGCGCGCAATCAAAAGGCAGTCCGTGCCTTCCAGAGCTTCCAGGGCAGCGCGCACCTTAGCCATATACTTTTCCCTCGGAAGAATCTTTGTGGACTCCTCCATATCCGCAGAGTCCTCCAGCTGAATCGCTGCAGCTCCTGCCGCTGACAGGCGCTTTGCTGCACGGTAAACAGCAAGCGGTCCGCCAAAACCATCTTCAATATCGGCGATCAGAGGGATCGAACTCGTCGTGGCAACGCGGCTGATGACTTCCTCCAGATCTGTCAGATTGGTGAAGCCGTAGTCAATCACGCCATTACGTGAAATGGAAACCTCCCCTCCGGAGAGCAAACTCACCGGGAAGCCGCACATCTCAACTGCATGATTGGATGCGCAATCATACACACAGGGAACCAGGAAACACTCACTGGATGCGTCCAGAATCTGACGCAATGTTTTCTTGCTGGACATATACTCACTCCTTCTCCTCAAACATTTTCATTTCTGCAACATCTGTTGCAGAAATGAATCCATGCAAATGCGGATCATTCCGCGCAATCGCTCAATCGATTGCAGTTACAGAATGACGTATTGTCAAATGTATGTCAATATATTTTTGACGTTTTTGTCGCTTTATACGAAATATCGAAGCTGTTTTTGTCTGTTATTCCCTTTATTTCATTCTGTGCACTTTCATTTTTTTGTATGAATCCATCTATTTTTGTCCCCTTTCATTCAGTCATCAGCAGCAATGCTGCAACACATTTCATTTCAATTCATTCTCGGCAGTTCTTTTTCTTTGCCGTTTCTGTTGCTTATTCATGCATGCTTTTTGCTTTTTTGTTTAATCAATTCGTCATTCTGTATATATTTTCTCTTGCATTACAGCAAAAGATGTAATATATAATAATCAGTGCGCAGCTGAAACCGATTGCACCCTATAGCTTACTCACATCCTATGTTATACGTGTTTCAGCTGCACCTTATACAACGAATTTTCTGTCCCGTGTTCGGAACAATCCTATCGGCGTTTTGTCGTTGTATAATAGCAGAGCAGGACCGTCGCCTCCTGTTCTTTGGGAGAGTACGGATTTTTCGGCATCAACGCCAATAATACATCATCAATGAATTGGTAAAGGAGAACTTCTATGATTCGTCGCAGTGAAGAGAAACAGACCGTCCGCAAGCCCGCGCCCTTTAACGGTGTCGGAGAGATCACTGTCCGCAGCCTGCTGAACGGGCCGGAGGAGATGAGCCAGAAGGGGCGTGTTTTCGGTCATACCACGGTTTATCCCGGTTCTGAAATCGGATATCATGTGCACACCGGTGACAGCGAGACCTACTATATTCTGAGCGGAACCGGTTTATACAACGACAACGGCACCGAGGTGGAGCTTCATGCCGGCGATGTTGCATACTGTGCTCCCGGCGAGGGACATGGACTGAAGTGTCTTGGAGATGAGCCTGTCGAGATGATCGCTCTGATCCTGTATGAATGATTCCGGATTAACTTAAATTACGATTCTGAAAGCTTCGCCTATCTGCTGTGCGAGGCGTAGTTACTCTGCCATTTTTCCAACAAAAAAGTCATCTGCTGCTCCTTTTTATGAAAAGAAGCAGCAGATGACTTTTCTCTGTGGACACAAGTCTGTCGCCATGACAAATGGCAGCTGGCCTGACGCATTGTAGTGTTCTGGAGGCAGCGCACAGACCGTGCAGACGTTTTAGAGCAGGTGCTTGCCGATATCCTTTAATATCTTTGCTCCCACAACCACCGTGCCGACGGCAGCCGCCGCTCCCAGAAGGTCGCTTCCGTCTGTCTCGTTTGATCCCTGTTTTCCCTCTGCCTTATTTTTCTCATTCAGCGCCTTCTGCAGATTCATCATCTGGGCCTGCTGAAGTTCCAGCTTCTGCTCCAGGCTCTTCCGATGACAATTTTCCTCATAGAGGAAAACTGCATCCTCCAGGTTGTGCGCTCTCCCGGCCAGCAGCATCTTCTTAAAGAATTCGATGGCATCCAGGGCATGCTGGTACTGCGCAGGAAGCAGGGATGGATCATACGCATCTTTGGCATCCAGCAGCTCATTCCTCACCAATTTCTCATTTTTCCTGCATTCGGCAAGTTCTGCCGAGCACTTGCCCTGCTTTGCCTTGTAATGACGCCGCATCAAACGGCAAATCCCGGCTCCCACCAGAATGAAGACCATCACGATCAGGACCTGGAAGACGATTCCGATGTCGTATCCAAAGACTGCACAGATAAAGAGCAGATCGATTCCAAGGACACAAAGGATGCTGTTTCTCTTCCGTTTCCTGATCTCCTCCAGTTCTGATTGTGCCTTCCTGCATTTCTCTTCTGCAGCCTGCAGCTTTCTTTTGATTCGATCCTCTTCCCGAATGCCGTCCTCGATCTCATCCAGTTGATTCACCAGCCGCTCCGTTCTTTTCCTCCGGCGGGCCTCGTACGCCTCGTCCTGTGCGCTCTCCGTGTCGACGTAGAGCCTGCTCCCGCAGTAGCTGCAGAACGCCTCCGTGCGCTCCTCATTCAGATCCATCTCTGCGCCGCAATGTGGGCACTTCATTTTAACGATTTCCATTCTGCTCTCCTCCGGATGCCTTCCTGCAAGACTCTTTCGGGCCTTCTGAACCCGTACGGTTATCGTAGCGGTTTTCACATCAGAAAACTCCCACTGCTGCGGTGGGAGTTTTCCAAATTCAAATTTTCTAGAATTGTGTGCGGGAGGCTCCCTGCAGCATGGTTTCGTAATCTTCCCGCTCCGCGCCGGAATCGTCCCCATGCTCGGAGAACAGGATTACCAGCCTCTGGTTGGTGTCCTCAAGGTTGACCATTGTGATGCAGCCGCTTGTCATCTCCTTGCTCAGCAGCCCGAAGCTCGAATTCAACCTTCCCGTAAAGGAACACTGATAGGCGGGACAACCTCCCACGGTGAGCGCTTCTGCATCCTCAGATTCCGGAAGGTTCAGGTAGTCATAGAACTGCTCCAGAATCTCCCGGGATCGGGTTTGGAAATTCTCATGCGCAAACGGATTGCCGCTTTCCTCATCCTGATAAAACATCAGAAAGGAATAGGCATCGGTCTCCGCATCCGCGCTGAAGAATTCCGACCAGTTTTCGTTAGAATCTCCGGAATTTTCGTCATCGATGTATTGTCTTGGCAGGACGAACTGCATTCCGCACTGTTCGTACAGAAGCGACCCGTCGGACTGCAGCACCGCATTCTCATCATAGGTTCGGAGTGCAGCATCCCTGCAGGAAGCGGGAACGGTGCCGCAGCGCTGAAAGCTTTCATCGTTCCACCCGGCGTGCTCCGCCGTGAAATACAGTGCATCGTCCGAGCTGACATTTGCCGTATCTGCGGTGATCGTGCAGTGCAGCTTGGGAAGATAAATGGACACTACCCCGTCCGTTTCCGTCCAGGGGCATGCCAGCTCTGTGTATTCCGCGCAGTAATAATTGGCCATTCCGTCTGCCGTAAGCTCCAGATAATCACTGCTGTCGCCCTTGTAAGTTCCAACGATGGAATTTCCGGAAACGGCTGTGAGGGCCGATTCCGGATGCCGCAGCGTATTCACCCAAAGGAGTACCGCACCTGCACCTGCGAGAAGACAAAGGAACAGCCTCCGTCTCTTTCGGACAAGAGCATCTCCTACGGCTTTGCCTGAGGATTTTGCCGAAGCTTTGTCTAAAGATTTCGCTGCCTGATTCAGGGCCTGACGCAGGGCCCGGGCCGGCGGATAACGTTCCTCCGGATTCATCCTCGTGCAGCGCTCTATGATCCGCTGCAGCGGTTTGGGGATGGTGCCTGATGTCCCTTGGGATGATTTTCCTGCGGACAGCAGATCCCCTGTGAGGAGCACCATCAGGAGCTTTCCTGCTGCATAGATGTCCGCCTTCGGCGAGGACTGTCCAAAGCCGTACTGCTCCGGTGCCGCATATCCTGCGGTTCCGAGCAGCCGGGTATCACGATCCTCTCCTGCCGTCTCCAGCCTTGCCGCATTGAGGTCGATCAGGACGATGCTGCCGTCCTCCTTCTGAATCAGATTGGACGGCTTAATATCCCGATGAACCACCGCAGGCCTCATCGCATGCAGCTCCTCGAGAATCTCACACAGCTGCAT
>CAVAJA010000180.1:0-4809 GCA_963588615.1 Lachnospiraceae bacterium
TCCACGATGTCTGTGATATACCCCAGAATCTTTGTGTCAAATACAATGCTTTCGTAGTTTGCCATCTCTTTGTTCAAGTGCGGTACTCCTTCTGTTGATTGAGAGCTTCCTTACAGCTTTCAAGCTTTGTACTTTTGATTTCTTCACTTCCGCGAATTTTAAGACGTTCATCTGCAATCACGGCAATCAGACACTTGTCGATTTCTGAAAGCTCTCTGGATTTCGGAAAGCGAATATAGAACGTCTCGTAGCAGGGAGGAGACAACCGGAAAAATGCAATTTCCTCCTCCTGGTGAACATATCTCTTTGAAAAAAAGCCCACTCCCACTCCTCTTCGAATCATGGATTCCACCGTCAGCGAATTCGACGATTCAAACGACACCAGCGGCGTAAATCCGGCTTTTTTAAATTCCTGATCGGCCTTGAGGCGAATATTGTTGTGGCGATCACACAGTACAAAAGGCGTATCTTTAAATTCCGCCAGTGAAATAGAAGACAGATGGTCCAGATCTCTTGCAGCTCGTTTTGCCATAGGATGAAAGGATGGAACGGCCAGCACAATCTCTGTTCTGCTGGCTGCAAGATTAAACACATCCTGATATTCAGAATGGGTCTCTACGCCGAATGCAAAATCGGTGCCTCCATTGTGAATCTGTTCCTCCTGGTGAATGGAATAAATCTCCTGTACGGAAAGTGTAACCATGGGAAACAGTGTCGAAAATCTGGAGTAAACATGACTGTAAAGTTCTGCTCCGCGGTAAGGTGTTGAGGCAATTCGAATCGTTCCCTTTTCTTTTGACTGCAGCTGCTGCAGGGCATACAGCATCTGATTTCTGGATTCCAATATTCTGCGCGCAGCCTGATAAAAGATAAAGCCGGATTTCGTGAGTTCCAGACCTTTCCTGGTGCG
This sequence comes from Lachnospiraceae bacterium, assembly GCA_963588615.1. GTDB lineage: Bacteria > Bacillota > Clostridia > Lachnospirales > Lachnospiraceae > CAG-791. The sequence goes on from CAVAJA010000180.1 coordinate 911, forward strand.
CACGAACAATGGTGTACCGATGAAGGACTCCAGCTTTTTAATAAATTTGCTGAGCGCAGCCTCCGAAATATGGAGCTTTTCTGCGGCTTCCGAAAGGGTTCCGTATTCTGTGATGACGACAAAATAATAGTACTGTTTCGTATTCATGTTTTTTAAAATAACCATTTTGATATGAGCTATTTGATTTTTTGGCTATGTGCTTCTAGCATATTTCATGATATAAATTTCTACAAGAGAAAAAATTGTGAAAAATCACGATGCTTTTGCTGGTATAAGGAACGTTTTTGCGGAAATGCACAGAATGTTTCTATTCCCAAAAAGATATCAGTTCATACGAGGAGGCACGAGAATGTTTTCGTTTGCATTTGAAGATAAGATTCGATTTACCAAGGCAGTTTATCACCACTTTCACAAAATTCCGCTTCCCAGGCCTTTTAAGGATGGAACCGGTGGAATGGGGAAATTCGCACCGGAACAGGGCTGCATCGAGCTGTACGACAGCGAAGGGTCCTGCGCACATTTGTCGGTAGGTCCTGGATTTGTAACGGATATTCTTCCGATGATCTTAAACGGCGAAGAGCACAGCTACAACGAATGGCGCACCGGACTGTACTGGAAAATTCGGAATGCAGGCTTTCAGAGTGAAAAGGCTGTGGAAGTCGGACAGTTGGATCTGATGATGCTGGACATTCTGGCGCAAAGAGCCGGGAAGCCGCTGCATCGCTTTCTGGGAGCAACAAAAGACTGGGCACAGGCCTATAAAGGCGGCGGTTCTCTGCTCTTAGAGGATGAGGAGCTCGTAGAAGATATGACCCGCTACGTTGAGGAGGGCTACACGACCGTTAAATTCAAGGTCGGAAGCGATGACGGAAAGAACATGGAACGTGATCTTCGCCGAATCGACAAGGTTCGCAAGGCAGTGGGGGATTCCATCGGAGTGGCGGTGGACTGCAATCAGCGCTGGGATGTAGAGAATGCCTATGCATTTGCAAGGATGGCAGAGCCGTATCATCTTGCATGGATCGAAGAGCCCATTCATTCACACAATATGAATGGAATCAAACAATTGAAGGAAATGGGCGTGACAACACCGATTGCATTCGGAGAGTCCATGAGAATTTATTACGAATATGAGACATACATTGAGAAGGGCGTAGATCACGTGCAGCCGTCCCTCGGAAGGATGACCAGAATAGACGATTTGATCCGCATCCGCGATCTTGCCAGGGAAAAGGGGGTGAAATTTACCTCCGGAGGAAGAATTTATTTAAATGCCATTTTCGGCTGCCTTTATCGGGAGGATGAATGGATTGAGTACCATGAGCCCATCAGCAAGCCGGTGGGAGAGTACACACTGTTTCAGCCGGAAGAAAAAAATGGGCGATTTTATTGTCAGCCGGATCTGCCGGGCAATCCTCAGAGACTTGATCTGGAAAAGCTTGAAAGAGATGGTCTGCTGGACGGAAAAGAAATCTACTATCCGACATGCTGATCTGCCCGGAAGTCTGCAGACGATTGACATCCCGGAGATCACATCGGTCTTACGAAAAACAATACCGTGAACTCTGATAGAGGGGGGGAATCCAAATGCGCTTTAAGAAATTCAGAAAAAATAATGTGGGGTTGTTCCTGATCATCCCCTGGTGGATCGGCTTTGCGATTTTCAAGCTGTATCCATTTATCTCTTCGCTGATCTACAGCTTTCATGATTATAATCTGTTCCGCTCCGCAACATTCACGGGGCTGAGCAATTACATAAAGATCCTGAATGATCCACTTATCATGAAGGCATTTGTACAGACCTTTAAATACGCATTCATCACCGTTCCGCTTGAGCTGATCTTCGCATTGTTCATCGCATATATCCTGAATTTCAACATCAAAGGCGTGAATTTCTTTCGAACCGCATATTATATTCCGTCCATCCTGGGCGGCTCGGTATCCATTGCCGTTTTATGGCGGTTCCTGTTTAAAACGGATGGCCTGATCAATATGCTGGGATCCAAGTTAGGATTGGAGCCTTTTGACTGGCTGGGTGATCCAAACGGTGCCTTCTGGGTGATCGTATTCCTGAAAATCTGGCAGTTCGGTTCGCCGATGGTCATTTTCCTTGCCGCATTGAAGGGCGTATCGGGAGATCTGTATGAAGCGGCGGCCATCGATGGGGCCGGAAAATGGAGACAGTTCATCAGTATCACCGTTCCGCTGATCACACCTGTCATTTTCTATAACTTCGTAACCCAGCTGTGCAACAAATTTCAGGAGTTCAATGGTCCCTACATCATTACACAGGGAGGACCGCTCCGTTCTACAACGTTGGTATCGCTTCTGGTGTACAACAATGCATTCAAAAATTACGAGATGGGACTTGCCAGTGCAATTGCATGGCTGCTGTTCCTGATCATCATGACTCTGACAGCTGTGGCCTTTATCAGTCAGAAATACTGGGTTTATTACTCAGATGAGGATGGGAGGTAGAACGACATGACACGGGAAACACGATACAAAATAAATACGGTTCTGCGCTATGTCATTCTGATCGCCGTTGGGATTGTCATGGTATATCCGTTGATCTGGATGGTGGGCGCTTCTTTTATGACCAACGAACAGATTTTTTCCGGTGTTAGCTGCATTCCTTCCGCACCGACATTGTCCGGTTACATCGAGGGATTTAAGGGCTATCAGGGGATGAATCTGCTTCATTTCATGGCCAACACGTATAAATTTGTAATCCCCAAGGTTTTCTTCACCGTAGTATCGGCAACCATTACCGCTTACGGTTTTGCACGATTCGATTTTGTCGGCAAGAAATTTTCCTTTGCTGTTCTGTTGTCTACCTTATTCCTTCCGCAGGTGGTACTGAATGTTCCTCAGTATATTTTGTTTGACCAGGTAGGCTGGCTGGATTCGTATTTGCCGATTGTCGTACCGTCCATCCTGGCAGCGGATACCTACTTTGTATACATGCTCATTCAGTTTCTGCGCGGAATCCCGAAGGAACTGGAGGAGGCCGCTCAGATTGACGGCTGCGGCGTCATGCAGAGACTGTGGTTTGTCATTGTACCGGTGTTGAAACCGGCAATTGTGTCCTGTGCGCTGTTTCAGTTCATGTGGGCATCGAATGATTTCATGGGACCTCTCATTTATGTCAATACGGTATCCAAATATCCGGTCTCAATTTTTCTGCGGATGTCGATGGATGCTGACGTAGGTTTTGAATGGAATCGCGTTCTGGCCATGTCCTTAATCGCAATCATTCCGTCGCTGGTTGTTTTCTTCATCGCACAGGATTCATTTGTAGAGGGAATTGCAGCAGGAAGCGTGAAGGGATGAGGAAGATCATCGACAGCCACGCACATATTGTGCAGTACATCGCAGGAATCGGTGCAGGCGGCGAGCTTCGCAGCATCGGTGGCGGCATGGCAGTATATGCGGATGGAAGAGTCGTACGGATGATTCCGGAAGAGTTTCAAAGTGACTGCGTGACACCGGAACAGCTGCTGAAAGTAATGGATGAAAACCACGTGGAGAGATCCGTACTGCTGCAGGGGAATTTCTATGGATATCAGAATTACTACACGTATGAAGCCGTGCAGAAATATCCGAATCGGTTTGCCGGTGCCTGCTCCTATGATCCCTATTCGCGCGATTTGAATGCGATTCGAAGCCATCTGTTTCATGAGCTGGGATTCCGAATCGTGAAGTTCGAAATCAGTACCGGTTCCGGACTGATGGCCATTCATCCGGATTTTCGGCTGGATGGGCCGCGCATGGAGGAAGCCTGCCGTTATGCCGACGATCATGGGCATGTTGTTGTGATTGACATCGGAAAATGCGGGAGTGACAGCTGGCAAATCGAAGGGCTGGGGAAGCTCATCCGGCGGCATCCCGGGATGAAG
>CAVAJA010000181.1:0-3788 GCA_963588615.1 Lachnospiraceae bacterium
TCCTTCATCCGAACAGGACGGCGCAAGATGTCGTGTGCATCGGTTGCGATTGCGTCGATGGCATGCTCTCCAAGCATTCTCCGGACAAAGCGCCGCTCCCCAAAGCCGCGGGGCTGCAGAACGGTTTCGCAGTTCATCTGATAGATCAATCCATATTCCTCCCGCATTTCCATCGCGCGCTCCGGTGAGCGCACCAGACATCGGTATCGCTCCACGTGCGCCAGCACAGGCGGATAACCTGCGCTGTACAGCCTGTCCGCAGCATCCCCGATTTCAGAAAGGGAGACACCTGGATGGAACTCGATCAGAGCGCGGCGGGAGTCTCCCAAGGCAGGCAACCTCCCCGCAGCCAGATGATCGGGCACGGCATCACAATAGTAAATTTCGCAGCCCGCAAGGAGGATTATCGGCCAGCCCTTCCCGCTGCAGTAATCGTTGGCCTCGCACAGCCGCTCCCGGTACCGCACCAGATCAAAGGCGCGCTCCTTAGGATACGCATGCGTTGTGGCGAAAACCAGCCGGATTCCTTCCTTCCAGTCCTGCTCGAGGAGTGCCTGCATCTCCTCCGGCGTCCTGGGACCGTCATCCAGTCCCCACAGCACGTGCTGATGCAGATCTGAAAATCCTTCTTCCTTCATTTCTTTTCTGCATCCCTTCCTGCCTTGCCGTAATGGCTGTAATAGCCTGAATAGCGCTCAGAGCGGTAGTAATATTTACGGTTGCCGAAGGATTTGAGATCGACTCCGTTCATCACCGCCCCCAACACCGGGCAGCCGGTTCTGGCGATATTGGCCGCAACCTCGCCGATATCCTGCCTTCGGCCCTTGTTGTACTCCACCACCAGCACGGCACCATCGCAGCACTTTGCAATTTCCATCGCATCCACAATGACGCCTGCAGGCGGTGAATCCACCAGAATGATGTCAACCTGCTCCTTCATCGCGCGAATCATTTCATCGAACCGCGGCGATGCGAGCAGCTGCACGGAATTCAGAACTTCACGTCCGGCCGGCAGAATGTATGCGCCGGGCAGATTGGTCTCATAAACCACATCCTCAAGATCGCACAGATCTGCCAGATACTGGGCAAGTCCGTAGGCCTCCTTCGAAGCGAAATGGAAGCGGTACCGGCTCGCCAGTGTAGAGCAGCGCAGATCCGCATCCACCAGCAGTACATTCTTGCCGTAGCTCACCAGCGTCCGCATCACATTCATGGCAATGCTGGATTTTCCCTCGTGCTCATACCGACTGGTGAACAGAATGGTGCGGATATCCGCACCGCAGTAGGACAGATTGGTGCACAGAGTGTTCATCGCCTCTGCACAGGCGTAATCCAGAGATGGAAAATGTGTAATCTCCAATCGATTCATGATCTGTCCGCCTTCTTTCTTTTCTTTTTGACCCCGGACAGCTCCGGATTTGCCGGAACCACTGCCAACGTGGGAATGTTGGCGTAGCGCATGATGTCCTCCGGAGATTTCGGTCCGTTGTCCAGCATGAATGCCAGCACCAGGATTCCCACTGCCAGCACCGTTCCCATGAGAATTCCCCGGATCACATATCCGCTGACTCCGATGCTGCTGGCCGTGCTGGGCACCAGCGCGACGGAGAATGTGCTGGGCTCATCTGTGTTCATGATATCCACGATGAATTTCTTGGCAGCATCTGCGTAGGCATTGGCAATATCCGCCGCAGCCTGCGGATCCGGATTTCGAACGATGATGTAGATGATGCGCGTGTCATCCGGATTCGAAATGGTCAGCATGTTCTGGAGAGCAGTGTAGCTGTAATCCGTTCCCAGCTCCTCATTGACCATCTGGTGGACCTCCCAGGTCTTGAATACCTCCTGGTAATCCATTGTCAGGGATGTGCCGATCTGCAGATCCGTGATGATGCTGCTGCCCGTGTTGCCCATGAGGTACAGCTTTGACGTCGCCGTATAAATCGGCGTCACCCACCAGGCGGCAAAACATCCCAGCAGAATGCCTCCTGCGGCCATTCCCAGAAGGATCAGATGCATTCTGGAGAGGAGATAATAGAACAGCTCCTCCAAACTGATGGTCTGCACCTCATCCGTTTTATCCGATGATTCGGTTGGATTGTAATTCATTCAGTAGTTCCTTCCGTCTCCGGCTCGCTGAATACCAGCAAAAGGCCTGTCTGACCGGTCTCTGTGTCCATGTCAATCAAGACCAGCTGATCGAACACGATATCCACCACGTTGGTCTTGCCGACCTTGCGCACCTTGGCCGGCTGTACGGACCACTCCATCTGCGTCTCGTCGGTATTGTCTGCATCGGCGTCCTCTTTCGGGATGCCCAGTGCCGTCACAATGGTCTGTCCCTCCTTGTAGGGAGTGGCAAAGCACAGTGTCCCCAGTGCGTCTCCGTCGGTCGGCCGGAAATTCTCCGTGACCATCGGCACGTAGTCCGAGACAATCAGAGAATCGCCATCAATGCCCAGAAGATACTTCACACGGTTCTGATCCGCCTTTGGAAGCCATTCCAGCGCAGGCCGTTGTTCTTTCTCTTCTTTTTCCTCTTCTTTCCCGTCCTCTTCCTTTGGTTTCACGAACTGCTGCAGGTTCCGGATCTCCTGCCGGATCAGCTTCGTCGCGGGTGCCGTCTTCAGGACAAACTGATCGACAAGCTTCTCACCCTTTGCAGAGGTGGATGTGACCACCCGCGTGGTATCACTTGCCCGCTTGCTCGGCACACCCGCAGAGTCTTCGGTCTCCTCGGATGCCGCCGTGCCGCCGTTTCCGGGGCGCACGGTCAGAAGGCTGAACAGAACATCCTCCCCCTGCAGCTCCTTCATGAGCTCCTTTGGGATGACGAACTCAATCCGCCCGACCTTTGTCACATGGGATTCCACCGGAGTCCACACAATATTCTCCGGATCGCTCACATCCCCCAGAACCACCACCGTCAGCTGCCCCGGCTGATAATCGATCGTCAGCGTCATCACCGCATCCAGGTCATACTCCGGCTCTGTCTCCTTGAGCTTCGGAGCATGCAGACGCATGAACTCCGACATGTACAGCACATCGGGATTGGTGCTGATCATCGCCTCAATGGCCTTCTGCGTATCCTCCGGATACCAGCGGACGGGGCGATTCTCCTCCTCGAACACGAAGTGATAGACATCCGTCACCGTATCCATGGTCAGCTGATTCGCAGTCACAGCCTTCAGCTTATAGACCGTCTGCTCCTTGTCCTCCCATTTCGCCTCGAGTGCTGCGGCCCGATCCTGTGTGGGCGTCCCGGGAGCGTCGGTCAGCACTGCTGCCAATGCAGTTGTTCCAAAGGTTGCCAGCGCCAGCAGCAGAGCCAGCCCTGTCCCCAGAATTCGTTTTTTCATAACTCTGTTCCTCTTTTGGATCCTCGACCGAATCCTTATCGATCCGATTCACTCCGATCGATTCATGTCTTTTCAAAGAACTTCTCCGCCACCAGCGCATTCAGTGCATCCTCATCAACATGGAATTCCATGAAGCCATCTGTTCCGATGCTGTGGGTACCCGCAGGCACCTCCGTGTCCGGCCTCTGATACATCCGACATTCATAGGCCCTTTGGATGAGACGGCTGCGGTCGAAGTTCGTCGCAAGATGTCCGTCCAGCAGGTCATATACCGTTCCGATATAATCTGCATCCTCATTCATCTTCTGAATCAGCAGCTCCTCTGCCGCCCGAATGAAGGTCCGCTGCCGCTTCATGCGTCCTGCATTCGTGCCGTCGCCGACATTCATGCGCCCGCGGACGTAGTATTCCGCCTGCACACCCTGAAGC
>CAVAJA010000182.1:0-7915 GCA_963588615.1 Lachnospiraceae bacterium
GTCCTGCACCGTCATCCCGAAGCCCACGTCCTTCATTCCCATCTTCCGGAGCCTGCACAGCGTGTCGTAACCCCTCTGAAATCCGTTCTCCAGTCCGCGAATCTCATTGTTGGTCTGCTCCAGGCCTTCAATGGAGATGCGTATTCCGACATCGGGGAATTCCCGACACAAATCCAGGATGCGATCCGTGAAAAAGCCGTTTGTCGAGATGACAATGCGGTCTGATTTCTTCGACAGCTCGCGGACAATGTCCTTTAAATCTGTACGTATAAAAGGCTCCCCACCGGTAATATTGGTAAAATACATCGGCGGGAGCTTCCTGATGGTCTCTAATGAGATCTCCTCTTCCGGAAGGGAAGGAGCCTTGTAGCGATTACACATCGTACATCTGGCATTGCAGCGGTACGTGACAATCACCGTTCCATTTAATTTTTTCATAATCTCCCTGGGAAGGACGCTTTCCCCTAACAATTGACGTCCACAAGTGTAGCCAACCCTTGCATATGGATCTGTACACTCCCTGCCGGTACGAAGAAGGTATCTCCCCTGGCAAATGACAGATTCATACCTTTACAAGATAACACTCCATTTCCATCTGTGCAAATCAGCACATGAAAAGATGTGTCATCTGTCTGAAACTCAACACCCCTGCAGGCGTTTTTCTCCTGTTCCTGTGTATGGAGAAGGATTCGTTTTACTTCAAAATATCTGCATCTGCACAAAAGCTCCGACGCAAACCCCGGGCGGTACCGCAGGACGCGCATCGGCTGTCTGGGGGAAGCATTCCCCTTCAGGTTCGCCACCTGCAGTGCCTTTTCAAGATGCAGCGGCCGCTCTCTGCCGTCTTTTCCTTTTCTGTGATAGTCATACAGCCTGTAGGTCAGATTCGAACTCTCCTGAACTTCCAGAATCAGGCTTCCTGCGCCGATGGCATGCACCGTTCCGGCGGGGATATAGAACACATCATCCTTTTCCACCGGAATCTGCAGAAGATGCCGTTCCAGTGTGCCGTTCTGAACGCTCTCCCGCACACTCTCCGGCGTCATGTCATAGGAAAATCCGCAGGCAAGATGTGCATTCTCTGCAGCATCCACCACGTACCACATCTCCGATTTTCCGAGCTGCCCATTCTCGAACCGCCGTGCATATTCGTCGTCCGGATGAACCTGCACCGACAGATCTGAAGCCGCATCGATGAATTTCACCAGAATCGGCAGCTCTCCTTTTCCGGCTGTCCCCGGCATGCTCTTTGCAGGATGCGAGCCCACGAGCTCCGGGTGCTCTGAAAGAAGCTCGTGAAGAGACCTCTCCGGCTGATCCGCCAGATAGGACAGACCGTCCGGATGCGTAGAGCACTCCCACGTCTCAGCAAGCGGCGTCATTTCGATTTTTTTTGCAAACTCTTCCCGAAGCCTGCTGCCGCCCCACAGATAATCCTTTCCCGCGGGAATCAGCTTTATGGGCATGCGCAGAGTCTCAGATTTCCAACTCAAATTTCTGTTTGTCATGGACGCTGATTTCTTTTCCGATCTGAACCTCGATGATCTTGAGCTCCGTGTCCGCCACTATAGTGTGCCGGCAGCCCGCCTGCATCGTGATCACATCTCCGGCCTTTACCTTCTGCTCCATTCCGTCTACGATGGTGCGCCCCTCTCCTGAAATGATGTTCCAGATCTCATCGCGGTGCGCATGACTGTGGTAATTCATCTGATGTCCTTCCTTCAGATTCACCAGAATGGTCAGGCTCTCCTTCTCTACGTCCAGCACCTGAAAGGATCCCCATGATTTCTCAGCGAACATCACCTTCTGATCCATGGCATCCACAAAGGGCTTGATGTAGCTGGACTGCTCCTTGTCTGAGACCAGAATTCCCTCCGGGGAGGCAGCCACCACAGCATTCTTAAGTCCCATGACGAGGATCGGAACATCCAGTTCATTGATGATGTCCACATTGTCGCAGGTTTCATTGAGCGTGCCGTTCCCGATGACAGGCTCCTCCATGGCCTCGGTCAGCGTGTTCCAGGTTCCCATGTCCTTCCATTCGCCGGAAAATCGCATGACCTGAATTCTGGATTCATGCTCTGCGACTGCGTAATCGAAGGAAATCTTGTTCACAGTCTCATACTTGCGGAACAGGTCGCTGTAATCCGTAAAGTCAATCAGCTCATGTGCCTTCTTCAGTACATATCCGATCTTATACGCGAAAACACCGGCATTCCAGAGGGCTCCGGCTGCAATATACTCCTTTGCCGTCTCCGCATCCGGCTTCTCACGGAAGGTTGACACCGGACTGACAAATTCCTTGGAGGTCGGAATGATGTAGCCGTATTTTTCCGAAGGATAGGTGGGTTCAATTCCCATCAGTGTCAGGCTGCAGTCCCCGCTCTCTGCCAGGTGAGAGAGCTTCCTCAGCGCCTCAAAATAATCCTCATTTACATAAGGATCCACCGGACATACCACCACCGGCTCATCTTCTGAAACCATCTGCACGTCATGAAGATACGCTGTCGCCAATGCAATTGCAGGGAACGTATCTCTTCTGCAGGGTTCCAGTGAAATTCCGATGTCCTCACCCAGCTGATTTTTCAGTTGGGATACCTGGGAGCGGCTGGTGGCCACCGTCACGGTAGCTTCCGGATCCACCTTGCGGATCTGGCGATACATCCGCTGTGCCATGGATTCATACTCTCCATCGTCAGCAGGAAAAATCTTTATGAACTGCTTGGAACGGATGTCGTTGGAAAGCGGCCACAGCCGCTTCCCGGAGCCTCCGGACAACAAAATAATATGCATATAACCTCCGATGCCTCGAGTACCCGGTACTCGTGGAAGGAAGAGCGTCATCAGACGCTCCGAGTTCAGCGTTCCGCTCTCATGGGATTGTTCAGGAAATCCTGGTAGGTCAGACGAATGCCGTCTTCCAGTGAAGTCACTGCCTCCCAGCCCATCGCTTTGGATTTCGATACATCCAGCAGCTTCCGGGGTGTCCCGTTCGGCTTGGAAGTGTCCCAACGGATCTCCCCGCTGTAGCCGATCACCTTCGCCACCAGCTCTGTCAGTTCCCGGATGGTCAGTTCCTTCCCGGTTCCGGCATTGACGGTCTCATTTCCGGAATAATGGTTCATCAGGAACACACACAAGTTTGCCAGATCATCCACATACAGAAACTCCCGGAGCGGAGAACCGTCTCCCCAGCAGGTGACGAACGGCAGGTTCTGCTCCTTTGCCTCATGGAAGCGGCGGATCAGTGCGGGCAGCACATGGCTGTGTGTCGGATGGTAATTATCATTCGGGCCGTACAGATTGGTCGGCATCACCGAAATATAATCCGTTCCGTACTGTCGATTCAGGAATTCACAATATTTCAGGCCGGAAATCTTTGCCAGCGCATAGGCCTCATTCGTCTTCTCCAGTGCCCCGGTCAAAAGGCAGTCCTCTGTCATCGGCTGCGGTGCCATGCGGGGATAAATGCACGAGCTTCCCAGAAATTCCAGCTTCCTGCATCCGTTCTGCCAGGCACTGTGCACCACGTTCATTTCCAGAATCATGTTGTCGTACATGAAATCTGCGAGTGCCGACTCATTGGCCACAATTCCGCCGACCTTTGCAGCCGCGAGGAAAACATACTCCGGCTTTTCCTCAGCAAAAAACTGCTCCACCTGATCCTGGCGAGTCAGATCGAGCTCTTTATGTGTTCTGGTAATGATGTTGGTATACCCCTGACGCTCCAACTCTCTTACGATGGCAGAACCCACCATTCCGCGGTGTCCTGCCACATAGATCTTTGCATTCTTCTCCATATTTTCCTTCCTGATGCGCCGCTTTGGCATCTGACACTATTGCTCCAGTTCCCTGCGGACCTTATCCTGTGCGCACTCCAGCGCAACCTTTTTCATATCATGCTCCACCATCAGGTGCACCAACTGTTCAAAAGAGGTCTTCGTCGGATTCCAGCCAAGATGTTCCCTGGCCTTTGTCGGATCTCCCCAAAGATTTACAACATCCGTAGGCCGATAAAAATCCGGAGATACCTTAACCAGAACTCTCCCGGTTGCCTTATCGACTCCCTTCTCCTCCATGCCTTCTCCCTGCCATTCCAGTTCAATTCCGACCTCATGGAAGGCAAGACTTGTGAACTCACGCACGGAGTGCTGTTCACCGGTTGCAATGACAAAATCCTCCGGCTCATCATTCTGCAGGATCAGCCACATGCACTCCACATAATCCTTTGCATATCCCCAGTCACGAAGGGAGGACAGATTTCCCAGGTACAGCTCATCCTGAACTCCCTGCGCAATCCTTGCCGCCGCAAGCGTTATTTTGCGTGTGACAAAGGTCTCTCCTCTTCGTTCCGATTCATGGTTGAATAAGATACCGGAGCAGGCGAACATGCCGTAGGCCTCCCGATATTCCTTGGTGATCCAGAATCCGTACTGCTTCGCCACGGCGTAAGGACTGTACGGATGGAACGGTGTCGTCTCTCTCTGCGGAACCTCTTCTACCTTTCCGAAAAGCTCCGACGTAGACGCCTGATAAATGCGGCAGGTGTCCTTAAAACCGCACAGACGCACCGCCTCCAGAATCCGGAGAACACCCACTGCATCCACATCCGCCGTAAATTCAGGAACATCAAACGAAACCTGAACATGAGACTGGGCCGCCAGATTATAAATTTCGTCCGGTCGAACCTTGCTGACAATCTGCAGAATGCTCATCGAATCGCCAAGATCCCCGTAATGCAGATGAAAATGTTCATTTCCTTCTAAATGCGCGATTCTCTCTCTGTATTCCACAGAAGATCGGCGGATAATGCCGTGCACTTCGTAGCCTTTTTCCAACAGAAACTCCGAAAGATAAGAGCCGTCCTGTCCGGTAACACCTGTAATCAGTGCTGTTCTAGCCATTTTAAATATTCTCCTTTAAAGTCTTACTCACAGTGTCTCCATCATATCACATGATCGTTCTCAGCGTATATCCCGCTGCCCAATCGATGCGAATTCACCCGTCTCTGGAGTTCGCATGCAGGTGCTTCCCAGGCAGCAGAGCGGCAGACATCCGGCATCTGTACGATATGCCCCGAACGCCTGCAATAAAATCACTGCCTCAGATCTGCCAGGTGTGGTCTGCCCCTTCCTTCAGCTTTGAGTACAGAATTACAGCATCACCCTCCCTGATATAGGTCGATCCGTTGGGGATGATTGTGCGCTCTCCCCGGCGCAGCATAACGATCAGTTCCAGACGCGAAATATCGAGGTCCTTAATCTGTCTTCCGACCCAATCGTTCTCCTTCTTGATCAGAATTTCCTTCAGATTGATCGACCCGTCACCATGATAATGCTTTGCACCGATCACCATTGTATCGTTTTCCTGCAGTTCGGTATCACCGTTCGGAACCATCGGTTCCCCATTGCGGAGAATGGTAACCAGAATAATCTGCGGAGGGAAACGTACCTCCCTCACTTTTTTTCCACACCAGTCATGTCCCTTGGGAATCACGGAGGACACGAATTTCAGATCATGGGTTTCCGAATGCAGCTCCAGCATCCGCAGCTTCGTATATTGCTCTACAAAGCCGGCTGAAATGATACCGGTCGGGATCGCTACCATTCCAACGCCAAGAAAAGTGATGATGATCGCCATGATTTTTCCAGGGACCGTAATCGGATAGATGTCGCCGTATCCAACCGTCAGCAGAGTAGAAACCGCCCACCAGATTCCGGAAAAAGCATTGGAAAACTGTTCCGGCTGTGCATCGTGCTCCAGACTGTACATACAAAGGGATGTCGCCATCATGAAAATGAGAATCAGCCCTACCGAAGAGAGCAGCTGATTTCTCTTATCATACAATACATTCGTGATTACATTGAAGGCGTCGTATTGGGCGCTGACCCGGAAAAGCCGGAAAATACGGATGACCCGAAACATACGAAATGCCACGGTCCCCGCCGGGAACATCACCGGCAAATAGTACGGAAGAAACGTGAATAAATCAATCAGACCGTAAAAGGAAAACACAAAGCACAGCGCTGCTCTCCAGAATTTCCTTCCCGGATACAGAAAATCTGCCGTCAGTATCCTCAATGCATATTCCACCGTAAATACAACGATGGTAAAAAGCTCCAGCCTTCCCAGAATCTGTGCATACGGTGCAGATTCTGCAAACGTGTTGAAGATCGTGATGAACAGATTCAGAAGAATCGTCGCCACAATAAAAAAATCGAAAACACAGCTTGGAATATCCCTGCGGTTTCCGATTTCTATCATTCGAAAGATTCGCTCCCGTATCTTATTTACAGACGACATCTCATCCCCCCGGCAGACGACGCCGCAATGCTGAATTGTCATGCGGCAAGTCAATGCCTCTTCACAACTGCAGATAATCTTACAAATCATGGGATCGATTCCGTACCCGCATCAGGATTCTCTGCGCTCAATGTGTCGTATTATAGCATAGAAGAATAACTTAGAAAAAGAAGACGCATCCATGTAACATTTCTGCCTTTGCCGCGAATGTATAAGCATAAGAACCACCGATACACGGTGGCACACATAAAAAAACGAATAACAAAAACGAAATAACAAAAGCGAAAGACAAAAAGGAGAAACAATATGGAAAACAAGATGGAAAACAAAGTCGACAACAAGATGACTGCACTGAACGAGATGGAACTTGAAAAAGCAACAGGCGGTGGAATCATTGAAGTTATCAATGCTTTTCTCAACGATATGAGAAAGTAGAACCCCTTCTTTATGACATGTAACGATTCCGGCGGATCAACAAACGCCTGCGTATGATCTGCCGCATATGTAAATTGTCACAGTGCCCCGACCGCCAGGATAAGCGGTCGGTTTTTTTCTGCCCATATGGCGTTATCTCAGAAAACATAGAGGTATCTGACTTACGAATGCCGTACTCCTGACCGTTATAGCATACCTAAAAAAGATGTTCTGCACCTATGTGCAAAACACCCTTTCGCTGTTCCATCGATGTTCAATTAAAGACGACTGCACGCGCCTTTATCAGGATTCGCCGCGAAGTCATCAAACCGGGCAGGACATGGATACTTTATAGATTTTTCCGTTTGATAACCCCACGTACTCCCACAGGTCGGTATCCGGGATTCTTCTCCATTCCTTTGTGGTTCCTCTGCATTCTGCAAACACTTTTCTCACCAGCTGCTCTGTATTTCTCGTCTCAACAATAGAAATCATATGTATTCCTCCCTACTTTTTATCAAGCGATTATATGAAAAATTTCTAATAGATATTAAGAAAAGAAGCTGTTGCCTCTGTCTGTGTCCTGAGTTTACATACGCAGCAGACTCCCCATATGTTACAGAATTTATTCTGCTTTTGAGGAAACAGCGAATCTGTGGTACATTGTATTTGTCTGTATGTCTGCTGTTGAAACAAAAACGCAGGGAAACGTAACATTTTGCACCCTCCATTCGTATTCATATACAGACCATCAAACAATGACAAACTGCCGTGAGGAATCGCAAGACAGGAGGAACTATCATGACAGATCAGAACAATAAGAATATAAATGAACAGTTTCCAAAGGAGCTTTCCGATGCGACCCTGGAAAATATCGGCGGCGGATACACCAGCCCGTCCCGAAAAGGAGACTGGAGTTATAATTTCAACACCGGGTCTTGGGAATATCTTGACCGAACCACCGGAAAGGTTCTGAAAACATCCAATGAAAGGCCGTGGTAATTCATGGTTTACAGGAAAAGGGAGCAGTGGAAAATCGCTGCTCCCTTTTTTGTTCGCACTTCTTCTGAATGAATATCTTTTGAATATACAGACACTAAAAAGGCAGACATCACACATGATGTCTGCCTTTCACACTCTTCCGTGCCTTCAAAACCGAATACAGATTACCGGAGCATTTCGCTCCACAAGCATTACA
>CAVAJA010000183.1:0-13494 GCA_963588615.1 Lachnospiraceae bacterium
CCCAGGAAGTTCTCGAACACCACCATAAGCTGACCATCCTCCGTTGCAGTCGGATAAGCCTTCTGAAGACAGATTTTGGCAAATCTCTCCTCCGGCGGAATGGCCGCAATCAATCTGTCCCAGTTTGCTGCCAGATTCGAAAGTTCTTCCGGCAGCACCTTCGGCAGCTTATTGCGGGGTGTTCCTCCGGCCGCCTGCTCCGCAGACCGCGCCCTGTCAGGGGAATGATGCCCGTCATTTTCGTCTGAATACCCAGATGCACTCAGCGAACGGATCTGCGGGCCGGACTCTTCGCCGCCCCGCTCTGACACAGCCGCAAGCTGTCCATTCTGTGCCAGCGCCGTCAGCTTATCTTCAAGAAATCGTATTCTTTCTTCCAGAGTCAAAACCTTCGTCTGAATGTCACGACTCACATCCATCGAGGGTTCGCACAGCCGGATAATAGCCGACTCAGTCAGAATTCTCCGATTTGCAGAATACCGGATCTGTTCTGTCAGAGAGGAAAATATATTGATATAACGAATGATCTCATTCAGTTCAGACGACCTCGCATCCTCCAGCATCTTTGCCAGGTAATCCTGTGACACGTCCAGAGCATCTGCCGTTTCTTCCGAGGCCTTCAGGAGCATAACGTTCCGAAGATAACCGATGTAGTCCGTCACAAACTGCATGAGTTCCCTTCCCTGTTCCAGAATCTCATTCAGAATATTCAGTGCTCCCCTCACATCCTGTACGTGAATACACCGATACAGCTTGCTGAAAACTCCCGCATCCAATGCGCCTAGAATCTCCAGCGTCTTTTCATATGTCAGAGTCTTTTCGCCATAATTGAAGGCATTGCACTGATCTAAAATTGACAGGCCGTCACGCATCGAGCCATCTGCAGCCGATGCAATAAATGAAATTGCCTCTTCTTCGGCGACAATTCCCTCACGTTCACAGACTGTTTTCAGTCTCGATGCAATGGTGGCCAAAGGCATTCTGCCGAAATCATATCGCTGGCACCGGGAAAGTATCGTGACCGGCAGTTTGTTCGGCTCCGTAGTACACAGAATGAAAATTGCGTAGGACGGCGGCTCCTCCAGGGTTTTCAGCAGTGCATTGAACGCCGGAGTTGAGAGCATGTGCACCTCATCGATAATGAAAACACGATATTTCCCCAGTGTCGGAGAATAGGACACCTGCTCAATGATGCCGCGAACATCATCCACACCGTTGTTGCTGGCCGCATCCATTTCCACTACATTAAGATCCGCGTTCTCTGCGATCGCCCGGCAGGTTTCACATTTTCCGCACGGGTTGCCGTCCACCGGATTCCGGCAGTTCACCGCCTTTGCATATATTTTGGCAATGGTGGTCTTACCTGTCCCACGTGTTCCGCAGAACAGATAGCTATGGCCAATTCTCCCTGAATTGATTTGATTCTTGAGTGTCTGTACGATAGCATCACGACCGCAGACATCCTCAAATGTCTGCGGTCGATATTTGCGGTACAGCGCCAGATAATGCGCTTCTGTCATGAAAACCTTTCTAAATTCTGAAGATAAAAGCAGCGGAAGAAACTGCCATCAGGCAGTTTCGAGTATCCTCTCTGCGAGGAGAAATCCGCGCATGCGGGTTCTCCGATGCGTGAAGTGGCGGCCGCTTTTCAAGGCCAACACTTCCGGGTAGGAGAAACTGCCATCAGGCAGTTTCGAGTATCCTAATCTCCAAAGCAGATTCCCAGGAGTTTTGCCTCTCTTATGATGTCCGACTTCGGATCCAATGTCTTCAGCTTGCCGGCCACTTCCCCCAACGGAACCTTAACCATCTGTCGATTCTTATATCCAACCATGCAGCCGTACTCACCTTTTAGAATCAGACGACCGGCCTCTGCTCCGAGACGGCTGGCAAACACGCGGTCATACGGGCACGGCTCTCCACCTCTTTGTACATGTCCCGGGACAGTGACACGCACCTCCCGTCCCGTCTTTTTCGCAATCAAATCAGCGATTTCATAGGAAACAGACGGATATTTATAATTGGCAAGCTTTTTCTTGTAATCCTTTTTGGACAGTTCTGCGTCTTCCTTTGAGATCGCACCTTCCGCCACAACCACAATCGTGAATCGGCTGCCGTTTGCATCTCTTTCCTCGATCTTGTCCACAACCTTATTGATGTCAAAAGGAATCTCCGGCAGCAGAATGATATCCGCACCTCCCGCCATTCCTGCGTTGAGCGGCAGCCATCCCACTTTATGTCCCATGATCTCTACAATGAATACACGGCCGTGAGAATTCGCTGTTGTATGGATCTGATCGATGGCTGTCGTTGCAATGTTCACTGCACTCTGGAAGCCGAACGTCATATCGGTTCCCCAGAGATCATTGTCGATTGTCTTCGGAAGTGTAATGACATTCAGCCCTTCCTCAGACAGCAGGTTTGCTGTTTTGGTGGATCCATTGCCGCCCAGCATAACGAGACAGTCCAACTGAAGCTTATAATAGTTCTGCTTCATCGCTGCAACCTTATCCAGACCGTTCTCATCCGGCTCATGAATGGTCTTGAACGGCACACGGCTGGTTCCCAGAATGGTTCCGCCTCTCGTCAGAATACCGGAAAAATCCGCCGAAGTCAGCATGTGAAATTTACCGTAAATCAATCCCTTATAGCCATCCTCGAAACCATAAATTTCAAACGGTTCCTTACAATTGTTGGCGATCACCTTTACCACGCCGCGCATGGCTGCATTCAATGCCTGGCAATCTCCGCCGCTGGTCAACATTCCGATTCTGAGCATAACGTACCCTCCCCGCTTTGTTGTTCCGTGCCTGTTCCGTCTGCTGCGGGTTTTCCCGCAAAACATGCTTTTGGGATTCAAATTTGCCGCACACCAAACAGATACGACTTCATTATACTACAAGCCTCCCCCTCCTCACAGAAAGGAGCCGCAACTTTTCTACTTGCACCGCGTTCCAGCTTACTCTATAATGAGGATTGCTGTTACATTCTGCGGTGATGGAGGATTACCCAAGTGGTCGAAGGGGGCGCACTCGAAATGCGTTAGGCCGGTCAAACGGTGCGAGGGTTCGAATCCCTTGTCCTCCGCGACATGAAAATGGATTGGTACATTCCGTACCAATCCATTTTTGCATTAAAATCCCGGACAGCAGCTGTACGAACGTCAAACTTACCTGCACGAATGTACCGCCCCCCCAAAAAACGTGCTGTCCACAGACAGATCAAAGGAGGAAACCTATGAATCAGTCATCACAGGATCTGGCTTTCGGCAGCATTCCAAAGCTTCTGGCCCGGCTGGCCGTCCCCGCTGTCATCGCACAGGTTGTGAATCTTCTTTACAACATCGTTGATCGGATTTATATCGGTCACATTGCAGAGATCGGAGCCGCTGCTCTCACCGGAGTCGGACTTTTTACCCCGATCCTCATGCTCCTTAATGCGTTCGCCATGCTCGCCGGAGCAGGCGGTGCCCCGCTGGCTGCCATCGCCCTGGGACAGCGAGATCACGAAAAAGCGGAGAAGATTGCAGGAAACTGCTTCACCGTGCTGCTGCTGTTTTCTGTTGTCCTCACTGCCGTTTTCTATGTTTCCGCTCCTTGGCTCCTGCGCCTGTTCGGAGCCAGCGATTCAACACTTCCTTATGCGGCAGATTATTCGCGAATTTACATTCTCGGGACTGTCTGCATTCTCATTGTGATGGGCATGAATCCGTTCATCACTACGCAGGGATTTGCAAAAGTCAGCATGATGACCACTCTCATCGGCGCTGTCATCAACATCATTCTCGATCCGATTTTTATCTTTGCGTTCCACCTTGGCGTAAAGGGAGCCGCCATCGCAACCGTTCTCAGCCAGGCTGTCGGAGCTGGCTGGATCCTGCGTTTCCTCACAGGGAAAAAATCCATCATCCGTCTGCAGCGCTGCAATCTTCGGCTTAGAAAATCCATCATTTTTCCCTGCCTTGGACTTGGAGTTTCTACCTTCGTCATGCTCTCCACCGAAAGCCTTCTCTCCATCACCTTCACTTCGAGCCTTTCCCGATACGGCGGTGATCTGGCTGTCGGAGCAATGACGATCATTACCAGCGTGAGTCAGCTGGTTACCCTCCCTCTGCAGGGAATCTGCCAGGGAGGACAGCCCCTGATCAGCTACAACTACGGAGCTGGACTTAATGATCGCGTTAAAAAAACCTTCTTCTGCGTTCTTCGGACGTGCATGACATATACCATCCTGTTCTGCATCGCTGTACTGCTGTTCCCCGCTGCCTTTGCCGGCATTTTTACAGCAGATGCCCAGCTGACCGATTATACTGCATGGGCGATGCGGATCTACATGGCCGGCATTTTTGCCTGCGGTGCCCAGATCAGCTGCCAGCAGAGCTTCATGGCACTGGGGCAGGCCAAGGTCAGCCTGCTGCTGGCATGCCTTCGAAAGCTCATTCTGCTGATCCCGCTCATTTTAATTCTCCCGCGCCTTCTGCCCGCAGCCCCGGTTCTGGCGGTGTTCCTTGCGGAGCCCATCAGTGATATTGCAGCCGCTGCAATCACCACAATCACGTTTCTTTCCAAATTCAACGGGATTCTGGCAAAGGGAGCACATCCATCCGTTTGATTCATCTATACACGGCAGCCCCTTCGCACCACATCATATTTCACGCAATGGTTCAGCATATGCATCGCAATTGTCCATGACCAAAAGTCATTTTTATCTTTTTAAGGCAATGTGCGCTATAATATGTCGTATTATCCGCCGGCGTCTGCGGTCTGTGACAGGAATGCCTCTGTGCCGTGTCGGATTCTAATTGAAATCGAGGGGAATATTCTGCAATGGATTACTCAGAAATGAAGCATGACACGGGAGAAAACTCCCTTAACTTTGTTCACGAATCTTCTTCTAATCCGGCATGTCATAAGACAAAGGAGCAGAGGGGAAAGGCCTTTCGCAATAAGCGCAAAAAAAGAGACTCCCTTCTGAGCAACGCTTTTGAGCTGTTCACGCAGAAGGGAATCACGGACACCACCATTTCCGATATTGTAGAACGTTCCGGTGTCGCCAAGGGAACGTTTTATCTTTATTTCAAGGATAAATACGATCTGCGGGATCTCCTGGTACGCAAAAAAGCAGAGCAGCTTCTCGCCAGAGCTTACGAAGACATGGAAACTGCCATCTCCCTCAACGGTCAGGCGCTGGACACTCTGGAGGATCAGGTGTTGTTTTTTGCCGACAACATCCTCACGCAGCTTACGCAGGACCGCATTCTCCTGAAATTCATTTCCAAGAACCTCAGCTGGGCCCTGCTCAAGCATGACGTCTCCACTCTGGATACTGTTGGCGGAGATGACGGCATCACTTTCGGGGAACGGATGAAAACGTATTTTCTGAATTCTGCGGTTCAGTACCAGAATCCGGAGGTGCTGCTTTACATGATTGTCGAATTCGTCAGTGCCTCCTGCTACAGCTCTATTCTGGAGAATGTTCCCCTTCCCATTGATGAACTGAAGCCCTATCTGCTGTCTTCTGTGCGCGCCATCATGCATTCTCAGGAAAAACAGCAGCCGAATGATGCCGCGGGGAAGCGCTCATAAGAACGTCTTCCCCGATAGATCACACACTCACAAGGCACACATTTTTCAAAACAGACCGGAGATGACGCCGTCTTCTGAAACGTCAATATTCTCTGCCGCAGGTACCCGCGGCAGTCCGGGCATCTGAATCATCTCACCGGTCAAAACCACCACGAAGCCGGCACCGGCGCTGACATACGCATCCCGCACCGTGATTCTGAAATTCTCCGGTCTGCCCAGCTTTGTCTGGTCATCCGACAGAGAATACTGTGTCTTGGCCATACAGATCGGGAGCCCCCCAAAGCCGAGCTTTTCCAAAGCTGCCAGGGATTTTTTTGCTGCCGCCACGTAATCTACGCCTTCTGCCCCATAGATTTCCCGTGCAATGGTTTCTACCTTTGTCGTAAGCGGCTGATCCAGCTCGTACAGGGCGTGGTAATCCGACCGCTTTTCTTCGATTGTTTTCAGGACTTTTCCGGCAAGATCCTCTCCGCCGGCACCGCCGTCTGCCCACACCGTGGCCAGAGAGAATTCACAGTCATGCTCCCTGCAGAAGTTCTCAATCCGTTCATGTTCTGCATCGGTATCCGTAACAAAGGCATTGATTGCCACCACAGCCGGAACACCGAATTTCTGCAGATTTTCAATGTGCTTGCCCAGATTTACCAGCCCCTTCTCAAGGGCCTCCAGATTCTCTTTCTTAAGCTCTGCCTTCGGCACACCGCCGTTGTATTTCAATGCCTGAACGGTTGCAACGATAACAGCTGCAGACGGCGTGAGCCCCGCCATACGGCACTTGATATCCATGAACTTCTCTGCGCCCAGATCCGCGCCGAAGCCTGCTTCCGTAATGACGATTTCTCCCATTTTCAGAGCTGCTCTGGTCGCACGCACGGAGTTGCAGCCATGTGCGATGTTCGCAAATGGGCCGCCATGCACCAGCACCGGCGTATGCTCCAGCGTCTGCATCAGATTCGGCTGCAGTGCATCCTTCAAAAGGGCCAGAAGCGAGCCGATGACCTTCAATTCTCCTGCCGTTACCGGTTCATTATCATAATTATAGGCAACCACCATTCTGGAAAGGCGCTCGCGAAGATCCTTCATGTCATTCGCAAGGCAGAGCACTGCCATGATTTCGGATGCGGCTGTAATCACAAAGTGATCCTCTCGCACCGGTCCGCAAAGCTTTCCTCCGAGCCCGATGGTGATGTTGCGAAGGGATCTGTCGTTCATATCCATGCAGCGCTTCCACACGATCCGGGTCGGATCGATTCGGAGTGCATTGCCAAAATGAATGTGGTTGTCGAGTGCAGCTGCGACCAGATTGTTGGCCGATGTGATTGCATGAAAGTCACCGGTAAAATGCAGATTCAGATCCTCCATGGGAATGACCTGCGCATATCCGCCGCCGGCTGCTCCGCCCTTCACTCCAAAACAGGGGCCAAGAGAGGGTTCTCTTAATGCTGCTACCGTCTTCCTGCCAAGTCTTGACAATGCATCTGCAAGGCCTATGGTGATGGTTGTCTTTCCTTCTCCTGCAGGGGTCGGATTGATTGCTGTCACCAGAACCAGCTTTCCGTTCGGCTGATTCTGAATTCGATTCAGATACTCCTCTGAGATCTTCGCCTTGTATTTCCCATACAGCTCAAGATCGTCTCCCTGCATTCCAAGCTTCTCCCCAACCTTCTGAATCGGCCAGATCTCTGCACTGCGTGCAATCTCAATGTCTGTCATGTTTCCTCTCTTTCCGCCGCCTGCACGGCACCTGTCCCTGCGGGATCCTTCTTTTTCATTTCTGATGATTCCAGTCCGCTGCAGCCCTGTGCAGGCTGCCGCCGCTTTTCATCCCCTGTGCCGATATCGAATCCTTCGGTACAGCCACAGCATCCGATAATACAGGTAAAAACCCAGCGGGTTTTCCATCTGCATCCTCATCAGCTTTTTCTCTTCCGGATTGGTTCTCATCTGATAGTACGGATTGCTCTGAAAATCCGGAAATGTCTCCTTCATTTCTTTTGCCGTCTGCGTCACAAAGGAGCAGACGCCCTTCTCCTTCATCTCCTGAAGTGCTGAAAACACCGTATTCTTGTAGAAGAGCACCGTAAATGAATATTCCAGTTCCGGCCGGAAGCGTTCCAGAAAGCCATATTTCTTTGCCTCTTCGAGCATCATTCTCCCGGCGCTCAGACGATCCTCCAACCGTTTTTTTGTCACCGTATGTACGGTAGAATCCTCGTGCTGATAGTAATAATACAACGGCCCCGGCACATATTCATAGTGCTGCATCCGCATGATCCAGGACCCCGCCAGGGCATTGTCTTCATAGAAGATATCTTCCGGGAACCGGGACGGACAATCAACAACAATCTCTCTTCGGTATATCTTCACGCACAATGAACCGGAATCCAGGAGCAAAAGTCTTCGCTTTGCATCATTCAGCTTTCCTGTCTGCTCCGGTGAACCATTGGCCACCACTCTTCCCGGCTGCATCGTATGCTCAGATACAATGCAGTAATCCGTCCCGACACAGTCTGCCCCCGTTTCTTCTGCCTTTTGCAGAAGTCTGGCAAAATAGTCCGAAACCACCCAATCATCCGCATCAATAAACGCAATCCACTTCCCACGGGCAGCCTTCAGTCCCAGATTCTTCGCTCCTCCCTGATGCCGATTCACTTCCGAGTGCAGCACGTGAAGCCTGTCCGCATGTTCGCATTCCAGCGCTCTGAGTATGGTCAGTGAATCGTCGGTGGAGCAGTCATCCACAGCAATAACTTCGTAATTTTCTATCCTTTCCTGATAAAGAAGGCTGTTCATGCACCAGATCAGCCGATCTTCCGATGCCATATTATAGACAGGGACAATTACGGACAGTATGCACTCTGCGTCTTTTTTGTTTTCCACACTTTTCTCCAAAGCTTTTCTGCCTTCCTGCAGCTGCCGTCACAATACAGCAAAGCCGGTCGGGTCCTTCCCCGGCCGGCTTCGTCCTTCCGCTCCTGCCATTTCACACAGGCCACCTGCAGCAGAAGGCATTATCTTCCTTCGTCACACAGCCAGACGGAACAGATCTCTGTTTTCCTATCACAATTCCGTGTAATATGTCACCACTTTTGTCACTGCTTCAATGACATCCTCCACATCCTGATCACTCATCGCATAGTACAGCGGAATGGTCAGCATTCGGGAATACAGCTGCTCTGCATGTGGACACAATCCCTTCGGATATCCAAGCTTTTCGTAATAAGGGAAGTAATACACCGGAATATAGTGCACATTGCAGATGATGTTCTCGGCGCCGAGCGCATCGAACAGCTGTCTCCTGTCAATGGACAAATGTTCCGGGTTCACCTGCAGAATGTAAAGATGTCTTACGGTATCCGACCCTTCCGTCTCCTTCTGCAGGATCAGCCCCGGCAGTTCCGCAAAGGCCTCGTCATAGCGGCGGACAATTTCCTTCTTGCGTGCGGCAAAAGCCGGCAGCTTGTTCAGCTGCGAAGAGATGACCGCAGCCTGCAGGTCCGTAATTCGGTAGTTGGGAGCCAGTGCAATCTGCTCATAGTACCAGGGACCGTCCGGCGTATGCTCCATCAGAGACGGGTCTCTGGTAATTCCGTGTGTACGGTACAGGAGGAGCTTCTCATAATACTCCCTGCTGTTCGTCACAACTGCACCGCCTTCCCCGCCGGTGATGGTCTTCACTGCATGAAAGGAAAGCGTTGTCATATCTGCAATGCTGCCGTTCGGACGTCCCTTGTAGCTGGTTCCGATAACATGCGCACCATCCTCAATGTAGACAAACCCATAGCGCTCTTTCAATTCCAGGAAGGCGTCCTCGTCAACCGACTGCCCTCCGAAATCCACGGCCACAACAGCCTTCGTTTTGTCTGTAATGTGCGCTTCCACCGATGCCGGGTCCAGATTATAGGTGTCCGGCAGTATATCCGCAAAAATCGGCTTCGCTCCCACATACAGCGCACAGTTGGCGGAAGCCGCAAAAGTGATTGGCGTTGTGATCAACTCATCTCCCGCTCCAAGTCCTGCTGCCAGGCAGGCGATGTGCAGTGCTGCCGTTCCGTTGGCGCACAGAACCGCATATTTTGCTCCTGTCACCTTGCAGAGCTTCTCCTCGCATTCCAGGATATGAGGACCTGTCGTCAGATAATCGCTCTTCAGAACTGCAACTGCGGCATCGATGTCATCCTGATCAATATACTGATGAGAATAATGCAACTTTGTTTCACGAACCGGATTCCCGCCTTCTATTGCAGGAAGACTGCCCGACATAAAATTTCTATCCATACGCGTATCGCTTCAATGCTCCTCTACCGTCTTCAGCAGCTCACGAATCTGCTCCACAGACAGCCATTCCTTATTATTGCCGGAGGAATATATAAAACCATCTTCCACAGCCTTTCCTGCCGGATCTCGTCTCTGGCGATCGTTATACGTAATCTGCGGATAAATGATGTAATTATGCTCAAATTCAAGCGTATTGGGAGCGTCCTCTGCCGTAACCATCACCTCGTGAAGCTTTTCTCCCGGACGAATTCCAACCTCTTTTGTCGTGCAGCCCGGCAGCAGTGCCTCCGCAAGATCCTTCACATAAAAGGAAGGAATTTTGGAAATGAACGTCTCACCGCCCTTCGCTTCCTCCAGCGCCTTGATTACCAGCTCAACCCCCTGCTCCAGGCTGATCCAGAATCGTGTCATGCGGTAGTCCGTGATGGGCATCGTAGTCTCACCCTTTGCAATCAGCTCACGGAAAAACGGAATGACCGAGCCTCGGCTTCCCGCAACATTCCCGTAACGTACAACGGAGAAGGATACGTTCTTGCTTCCTGCATAGGCATTTGCCGCAATGAACAGCTTATCACTGACCAGTTTCGTCCCGCCGTACAGATTGACCGGATTCACCGCCTTGTCCGTCGACAATGCCACAACCTTTTTCACTCCGGCTGCCAGAGCCGCATCAATGATGTTCATGGCACCGTTGACATTCGTCTTGATGGCTTCCGAAGGATTGTACTCACAGGCCGGAACCTGTTTCAGTGCAGCCGCATGGATAACATAATCAACGCCCTCCATAGCACGCTCCATGCGCTCTTTATCCCTCACGTCACCGATAAAAAACCGCATAACGTCCGCGTGATCCTTATAGGGCATCTCATTGGACATCATGAACTGCTTGAATTCATCGCGCGAATAAATAATCAGCTTCCTCGGATGATAGTGTTCCAGTACGTATTTCGTAAAGCAATGTCCGAAGGAGCCTGTCCCTCCGGTGATCAGAATCGTCTTGTCATCCAGCAAATGTTTATCTGCCATACTCTTGCTCAGTTTCCTTTCTTCATTCGCTGTTCGTAATACTCGTTCAGCTTATTAAATGTTTCATCATCGATGACATGCTCGATGCGGCACGCCTGATCTGCCGCAGCCTTCTCTTCCACTCCGATGGCAATCAGAACTTTCCGCAGAAGCTTATGTCTGGAATAAATTCTCTCTGCGATGGCGCAGCCGGAAGGGCACAACGTGATATAGCCACCCCCGTCCATCTCAATATAGCCGTTCTCACGAAGCTTCTTCATGGCAATGCTGACGCTGGGCTTGGAAAATCCCATTTCATTTACAATATCAATACTGCGGACCTGCCCGTTCCGCTCCTTCAACATCAGGATGGTTTCCAGATAATCCTCTGCAGACTCATGGATTTGCATATCTCATATCCTCCCGTGCCTGTCTGCTCCATCGAAGATTTCACAAACCAATTCGAATACAGGGCCGAACAGGTTCCTATTCGCACCGAATAAGGCCCGGGGCAGACATCCTCCGCCCCGCCGATCTGGAATCGCCGCTTCAGAATTCCAGCACCAATCCTCCGTATGCCGGCATATCAAATGAGATGTACTGCGGCTTATAGTCGCAGTCGCCCTTTACGGCCTTGAAGGTCTTCGGAAGCTTCGCACCGCTTCCTCCGAACTCTGCATCTGTACTGCTCAAAAGGAGCTTATACGTTCCCATTGCAGGAACGCCTACCCGATAATCCTTATATTCCACCGGCGTCATGTTCAGAACGAACATGATCCTCTTCCTGTCGGAATCGCATTTGCGGAAAAAGCTGTAGATGCTGCGATTTTTGTCATCCGCATTGATCCATTCAAAACCGTCCCAGCTGTCGTCGATCTCATGCATGCAGGGATACTTGCGATATATTTTGAGGAGTTCCGCATAGTAACGCTGCATTCCCTCATTCAGAGGATTCTGAAGAAGGAACCAGTCAAGCTCTCTTGCTTCACTCCATTCTCTCTCCTGTGCAAACTCCTGCCCCATGAACAGAAGCTTTTTGCCGGCGTGTCCCATCATAAAGGTATAGCCAAGCCGGAGATTTGCATACTTGTCCACCTCATATCCGGGCATCTTATTCACCATGGAGCACTTCAGATGCACCACCTCGTCATGGGAAAGCGGCAGAATGTATTTCTCGGAGCTGTTATAGCTCATGGCAAACGTCATGCTGTAGTGGGAACCGCTGCGCATAACCGGATCCAGCTTCATGTACTCACAGAAGTCATGCATCCAGCCCATATTCCACTTGAACGTAAAGCCAAGTCCCTCCGTTCCGATCTCGCTGGTTACAGAAGGCCATGCCGTAGACTCCTCTGCAATGGTCATAAAGCCAGGATAAGACCCGCGAACCACAGAATTCAGGTGCTGGAAGAACACAATGGCATCCAGATTCTTGTTTCCGCCGTACTGATTGGGCAGCCACTCCCCGTCCTTTTTGCCGTAATCCAGATAAAGCATCGAAGCCACGGCATCCACACGGATTCCGTCCACATGGTATTCTCTGAGCCAATAGAACACGTTGGCAATAAGAAAATTCTTGACCTCCGGTTTTGCCAGATTGAAGATCTTTGTTCCCCAATCCGGATGCTCTCCTCTTCTCGGATCCGGATCTTCATAGATGCATTCCCCGTCAAAACGCGCCAGGCCGTGCTCATCCGGGCAGAAATGCGCCGGCACCCAATCCAGAATCACGCCGATTCCGCTGCGGTGCAGCGTATCGACCAGATACATGAAATCTTTCGGACTTCCGTAACGTGCCGTAGGTGCATAGTATCCCGTCACCTGATATCCCCAAGATCCGTCGAACGGATGCTCCAGAATGCCCATGAGCTCAACATGGGTAAACGGCATGCCCTTAAGATAATCCACCAGGCGATCCGCAAATTCGCGGTAACTGTAGAACCCGTCCCCGCCGTCCGGGTGCTTCATCCAGGAACCGATGTGGCATTCATACACTGCAAGCGGCTCCTTAAAAACGTTTTTCTTTTCTCTTTCTTCCAGCCACTTGGCGTCACCCCACTTGTAGCCCTTCAGATTCGTTGTCTTGGAGGCTGTTCCGGGACGAAGCTCTGCGGCATTGGCATACGGATCTGCCTTATAAAGCTTCCCCCCATCGGGTGTGCGGATTAAATATTTGTACAGTTCATTTTCTCCGACGCCGGGAATGAATCTGGTCCAGATTCCAATCTCTCCGACCTTCTCCATGGGATACTGGTCCTCATTCCATCCGTTGAACGAACCGATCACATTGACTGCAGCCGCGTTAGGTGCCCACACAGCGAAAAAAGTCCCCTCAATTCCATTTTCCACCGACGGATGTGCACCGAGTTTCCGGTAAATCTCGTAATGCGTCCCCTCTCCGAAGAGATAGCAGTCATCCTTTGAAATGAATACCTTTTCGTCAGGGTTCTTCCTGACTTCTGTCTTTCTCGGTCTTACAGCTGCTTTCGATCCTTTTTTTGCTGCTGCTTTCTGTGTCGTTGCTTCGCTCACTGCGGACTTTCTCTTCGCTGCCATTGGCTGCCTCCCCAATCGGATCTGCCGGTCTCCCCGACAGTCCATGCTCATGCTCGGCCCTCCCCTGGGT
>CAVAJA010000184.1:0-3813 GCA_963588615.1 Lachnospiraceae bacterium
GGCTGGCACCTCCCGTCAGGAACAGCCCGTGCCGGTAGATATCTGCAGAAAGCTCCGGCGGCGTTCTCTCGAGAAGAACTTTAACGTTATCAACAATCGTTCTGAAATTATCAATCAGCGTATCCTCGATAAAATCCCGGGACAGGCTTCTTTCCATCGGCAGTCCTGTTACAATGTCACGACCGTAAATCGTGCAGGTATCCGATGTATTCTCTCTGTCTCCAAAGGAAAGACGAATATTCTCCGCTGTCTTCATTCCGATGACAAGATTAAATTCTCTTCGGACCGCACTCACAATATTGGCATCGAATTGACGCCCTCCGACCTTAATGAGTTTCGAAAGCACAATTCCTCCCAGCGACAGGATCGAGATCTCTGTGGTATCAAATCCAACATCAACAACGAGAACCCCCTGTGCCGTCTTAACATCAATTCCAAGTCCCAGACCGTCCGCCAGAGCCTTCTCCACAACAAGGATGCGTCTGGCCTTAATGCCGGCATCTGCGATCAGATCATAAAAAGAACGCCGCTCCACCTCTGTGACATCGGTAGGAACTGCAACAAAAAAATCCGCCGGATGCATGGCTCCGCGCTGCTCATCCCGCATAAAGGACTTCATGAGCAGTTCCATGTTGTGAATGTCCGCTATGACACCGCTGTTCATGGGATAACTGACGCGAATATTGGCCGGCGCACGTTCGAACATTTCATAGGCGTTGTCACCGTAGGCGATCATTGTCTTCTTGTTCTTGACGGCGATCATGTTCTTCTGCGCGATGATGCGATCCGTCGCTGCATTGTAGATCTTGATATTACAGGTTCCGAGATCTACAGCATATGCATTATTCATTACCCCGGGATCATGGAATTCCTCCTGTTCCCGAACTTCGCCGATTCCGCGGCGCCTTCTCCCAAATATTGACATAAATAAATTCCTCAAAACCTGTACGACTTTCTCTCCTTCATTCTGCACCGTGCGGACGCACCCAGATAAAGATCCGAAAGAAAGTGCGGTATTCTGTTCACGTATGCTGCGAAAGCAATCCGTTTTCCTTCAGACTGCAGTAGCATCTGTCGCCGATGATAATGTGATCGACCAGACGAATTTCCATCATATCCCCGACCCGGGCAATTCTGTCGGTAAGGGCGATGTCCTCCCGGGAAGGATCCGGATTCCCGCTTGGGTGATTGTGCAGGAGCAGCAGCGCTGCAGCACCAGCCTGCAGTGCCCGCCGATAAATATCCCTTGGAGAACACAAAGACGCGTCGGCAGTGCCGATGGTCATCGTCTCCTCGCAAATCAGCGACAGCCGGTTGTCCAGAAAAAGTGCGATGACCCGCTCACGCTGCTCATGCCGCAGGGACTCCATATAATAGTCAGCAACAACCTGCGGATTGCTGCACACAAGATTCAGGCTGCGAACGCAGGCAGCCTCTCTTGCCAGACGCCTGGAGAGCTCCAGAACGCACTGAATCTGTGCACTCTTTACCGGACCGATGCCAGGAACGCTCTGCAGTTCTTCCCTGCTCAGAGAATACAGCACGGATAACGAGTTCCCGTCACCGTTCCCAAGTCGCAGAAGGTGCTTTGCCAGCTCCGTCACCGGCTCCTGCCTGCTCCCGGAACGAAGAATCACCGCCAGAAGCTCCGAATTGGAGAGAGCCTCCCTTCCGCACGCTTCCAGCCGTTCGTAGGGCATCTCGGCAGAAATGACCCTGGGCGAAGCGGCTGCTCCTCTCACCTTAGCTGCTGCATGGCATGCCCTGTCCTGCACTGCATTGATGATATAATTCATAGGACCTCTTTTCCAGCCTCTCCGGAAGCAGAAGTCTGTCTATCATTGTAATGATTCGTCAGAGCTTAATCAAGGCGTGCGGCAGCGTCTCATTCAGAAAACGAAAGCAGCGGTCACGGAAGCGTCACAAGGTTTCTTTCCACCATGTTCTGCAGCGTTTTCAGAATTCCAAACTTGGCATGGGGCCATGTCAGACCGCCCTGGAAAAACACCGTGTACGGCTCCCTCAGCGGACCGTCTGCAGACAGTTCAATGGAAGAGCCGGATACAAAGGCTCCTGCGGCCATGATGACATCGGAATCATAGCCCGGCATGGGCGCCGGCTCACAGGACACAAAGCTGTCCACCGGCGAAGCGGACTGAATTCCCTGACAAAAAGCGATGACTCCCTCCGGTTTGTGGAAGGTGATCGCCTGAATAATGTCATGCCGACTCTCCGATCCGTTCGGAAGAACCTCAAAGCCCAGCTGCTCGTAGATGTTGGCAGCCAGGATCGCCCCCTTCAGAGCACTGGCCGTCACCGTAGGTCCCATAAAAAAGCCCTGGAAGAACTGCGGAAGAAGATCCAGCGAAGCCCCCACCTCTTTTCCGAGTCCGGGACTTGTGAGACGAACAGCAGCATTCGCAATGCACTCTCTTGTGCCGGCAATATAACCGCCGACAGGGGCCAGACCGCCTCCCGGATTCTTGATAAGAGAGCCGACACACATGTCAGCACCCACATCCGTAGGCTCCTTTTCCTCCGTGAATTCACCATAGCAGTTATCTACCATACAGATGAGATCCGGACGAAGCGATTTCATGAATTGGATTGCCTCGCCGATCGCATCCACAGAGAGGGTTCGTCTGCTCTGATACCCCTTTGACCTTTGAATGGTTGCAAGATGAATTCGATGCTCCGTATCCGCCGTGAGAGTTCTCTCGATGCCGGCAAAATCAAATCCGCCGTCATCGAGCAGATCCACCTGACAGTAGGAAATTCCGTACTCTGCAAGAGAGCCTCTCGACGGACGAATGCCGATCACTTCCTCCAGAGTATCGTACGGCTTGCCGGCAACCGACAAAAGCGTCTGTCCCGGACGCAGGTTGGACATCAGAGCCAGCGCGAGGGCGTGGGTTCCGCATGTGATCTGGGGACGCACCAAGGCATCCTCTGTGTGAAAGTAATACGAATAAACCTGCTCCAGTCCCTCCCGTCCGATGTCATCGTAGCCATAGCCGGTGGTTCCCTTCAGACTTGCCTCCCCGATGTGGGCCTTCTGCATTGCCGCGATAATGCGGAGCTGGTTGTATTCCGCCATTGCGTCAATGGCTTCAAAACGAGACTGAAGGCGATCCAGAATCGGTTCTGCATAGGACAGAACCTGTCCTGAAATTCCTAATGATCGGTAGATCTGTTCTAATTCCATGAATTCCTCTTTTCCATCGTTGTTCGGGAGCGCAGCTGCTCCCGCAAAAAACCGGCGGTCTGCCGGACATCACAATTTCATTGATCCATTTCGGACAGGTATCGCTGCATTTCCTGAGCAATTTCCTCCGGTGCGCAGTACTCATCAACATTGAGCCATATCGTATTCTTCTCGCGCTTGAACCAGGTAAGCTGTCTTTTGGCAAAATGCCTGGTTTGAAGTTTAATCTGCTGCACCGCTTCCTCAAGACTCCATTTTCCCTCAAGATATTCCAGGAGCTGTTTGTATCCAAGCCCCTGCATGGACACGTCCTGCAGCGTCATTCCCTGATCACGAAGCCTTATGACCTCTGAAAGAAGTCCTTCTTCCATCATTTCGTCCACTCTTTTATCAATCCGTTCATACAGCCTTGTGCGGTCTCTCGTCAGAACGAAAAAAACAGCGTCATAGGCCGGGGGCCGCTGCCGCTGCTCCTCGTTGTGGACGGCAATGGAGTTCCCGGTCTCCCGAACATATTCCAAGGCTCGAATGACTCTTTTCGTGTTGTTCGGATGAATCTTCTGTGCCGCTGCAGGATCCAGTGCCAGGAGCCTTCGATAGAGGGCATC
>CAVAJA010000185.1:0-12225 GCA_963588615.1 Lachnospiraceae bacterium
CCACAGGCATTGAAAACATCGGCAAATTTCTGCAGACGGCTGACATCTCCGGTCACACAGCCCATGTGTGTGATGCCGCTGCCGCCGTGCTTGGTGATGCCGAGTCCTGCGACGCTGGCATTGTGCTGTGTTGTACCGATGATGATGTGCTCCTGAGGAACGAACTTTCCAAGCAGATCTTCATGCCCGCTGCCGTTCTGCAGAGTCATAAGATAGGTATCAGGACCAATGATGCCCTTATTGGTATTGAGGGCGCCCTCACTGAACATCGCTTTTACAAAGACAATGACAAGATCTACCGGCTCCATGCCGTCCGTAGAGAGGACAGCGTGCGGATGAAACACATTTGAAGTGCCGTCCGGCTCCTGAACTTCCAGACCGTCACTGTTTACTTTGTCTACCAATGCCTGATTGACGTCGATAACAGTTACTTCATTGCCGCGGCTAAGATAGGAACTGTACAGACCTCCCATGGCACCGGAACCGAGAACTGCAATTTTCATAAGATGTCTCTCCTTCCAGTTGTAGGATTCATGACTGTATACGGGAGCAGCCGGTGCCGAAAACTCCAGATGTGTGAAATATATCATTCTGAAAGCACTTCTATGCTCTGTACACATTGCTTATGGCTAGTATATCGCAATGCTTTAAAAAAGCAATACACAGTTGATATATTAGTCGTGGCTAAAAGATGTTGTGCACTTTAATGAAAAAAATGCGGCAAGCGAGAAAAGATGGTAAAAGCATTGCACAAACCAAAAAAGCATGCTAAATTGATCAAGGGTGTAAGAGTGACGCTGTTAGCGGCTCTGATATTTCAATCGAAATTGATGTTTTTTTGCCGCCGAAAAGGTGAGCCTTGGGCACGCTGTTGAGAAAATGTAATATATCACAGCGCCTCGGAGAGCATTTTCACTCGGCAGTGCAAGGGATCGGATCGATTGGAGCATTTTAGAAAAGGAGGGATGTGAGACCTGCGGATTATTCAGATGTTCATCTGCGTATGCAGAAAACGGAGAGTGTGAGTATTTTTACAACAAGCAACATGTAAGAGAAATTTTTTGGGATTTTAGGAAAAGAAAAAGAGAGAAAGGGAGAAACTACCATGGAATATTTAGTTGGTATTTTGCTGCTCCTCACGTTTTTTGGCCTGGCTTATTACTGCATTAAGGGTCATAACCTGATGATCGGCTTCCTAATCATTACAATTGTCTGGACAGTTCTGTCCTTCCTGGGCGCAGCTTTTGCTGCACCTGATTTCCTCGCCAACACCGCTTTTTACAGCAACGGCGAGCCAGTTAAGATCATCGAGATTCTGAACAAGATTTATCAGTCCGCTCCGGAAGGATGGGGGACCACACTGGTAAATGTATGTTGGGGTGCATGGTTCGGACGCGTACTGGTTGAGACCGGAATTGCTTCCACGCTGATTCGTAAGACCGTTGAGCTGGGCGGCGATAAGCCGATCATCACCGTGACGCTGCTGAACATCGTTACGGCAATCATCTTCACCGCTATGACAGGTGCTGGCCCGGTCATCGCAATCGGTGTCATTGTTCTGCCGATCATGATGTCTCTGGGCGTTCCGAAGGCAATTGCAATGTTCAGCTTCATGGAGTCGGTTGCTGCAGGAATTTATCTGAACCCCGTCAATTTCGCACAGTATCGTGCGTTCTTCATCAACACCGATGAGATGCCTGATTTTACACTTGGATGGTATGCAGGAAGGTGGGGCTATTATGCTCTGATCATCTCTATTGTAGTAACGACGATCCTGACTGCAATTTTCCTCAAGAAGAGCAAGACCAGCCATGCCTGGGCAGCACAGACCCGCGGCGCTTCCGAGCAGAAGGATGCTCCTTTGTACACGCTGATTCTGCCGATCGTTCCCGTTGTTCTGAAGATCTGGCTGGACTTCTCCGTTATCGGCGGCTTCGTAATTTCCGGCTTCCTGGCACTGTTCCTTTGCGGAAAGCTCAAGGGAACCTTCAAGGAGAACTGCCAGCTTGTCAACAAGCTTTACTATGACGGCGTGGTGGATACGGCTCCTTTGGTTGGATTCCTCCTGACTCTGCCGATGTTCAACTCTGTTGCATCTTATGCATCCCCGTTCTTCAAGGTCATCCTTGGACCGGTTATGCCTAAGAGCGAGCTGGTTGTATGCATCCTGTTCGCTGTTCTGCTGGGTCTTGGTCTGTTCCGCGGACCTATGACACTGGTCGGCTGCGGCGCTGCTACGCTGGGCGTGCTTCGTGGCGTGGCAAGCTTCTCGGTTCCTTTCCTGTACTGCGTATTTGTAATTCCGACCATCACAGTAAACATCGGATCCTGCATCACACAGTCCTGGGTTGCATGGGGACTTGCATATACGAAGGTTGAATCAAAGGATTTCCTGAAACTTTCCATTCCCTGCGCATACATCGTCGGTATTCTTCTGTACATCCTGACGTATGTTATGATCGGCAATCTGGGCGCAGAGTGGTTCATCTGATTTGGTCCGGTTGTAAGGCAAATGCGTGGTGCCGCTGCGGGATTTACCGCGGCGGCACTTTTACTAGAACATCTCCGTTCTGAAGTAGTTAGAAAATGATTAGCAGGTTCACTTCGCATACCTCAAAAGAGAAGTAGGAGGAAAAATCAATGGCAGAGCATCGTGCAGTTCGAATGGGCATCGACGTTGGAGGCACCTATACCAAGTGCGTCGCAATGGACAATCTGACCCATGAAATCATTGGCAAGAATGAGGTTAAGACGACCCATGACGATAAGGCAGGCGTAGCCGCCGGCGTAGTGCAGTCCTTTAAAAACTGCATGAAAGAGAATGGAATTGCTCCGGAGGACGTTGTCTTCGTGGCACATTCCACCACACAGGCAACCAATGCATTCATCGAAGGTGATGTCGCAAATGTAGGTGTCATCGGCGTAGCAGGGGGCGGACTGGAAGGTCTCCTGGCAAAGAGACAGCTGAAGCTGAAGGATATTGTACTGGATGAAAAGGTGGGCCGTAAAATCACAGTCTACAATGAATTCATCAAGAAAAAGCAACTGACAGACGAGAGCATCAATGCGGCAATTAAGAATCTGGTGGGCCAGGGTGCACAGGTTATCGTTGCGTCCATGGCTTTCGGCGTCGACAACATGGACGAGGAGATTCGGATTCATGACCGCGCAGAGGAGCAGGGACTTCCGGTTTCCATGGCTTCTGACATCACCAAGCTGTATGGACTTACACGTCGTACCAGAACGGCTGCCATCAATGCCTCCATCCTCCCCAAGATGATGGCAACGGCAAATGCAACAGAGAGTTCTGTTCGTGAAGCAGGTGTAACCGTACCTCTTATGATCATGAGAGGTGACGGCGGTGTCATGGAGATCAGTGAGATGCGCAAGCGCCCGATCTTGACAGCACTGTCCGGCCCTGCCGCTTCCGTTATGGGATCTTTGATGTATCTTCGAGCTTCGAACGCGATTTATTTCGAGGTCGGCGGAACAACGACCAACATCGGTGTCATCAAGAACGGCCGTCCGGGTGTTGACTATGCCCAGATCGGCGGACATGATACCTACATCAACTCTCTGGATGTTCGCATCCTCGGATGTGCAGGAGGTTCAATGGTCCGGATCAATGATCACGGCGTAGAAGATGTCGGCCCTCGTTCTGCACACATTGCAGGCTGCGAGTATGCATGCTTCACCCCGGAGGAGGAGATCGATGCAGGTCCTCTGACCATTGAGATGCTGAGCCCGAAGCCGGGAGATCCTTCCGACTATGTGGCAATTAAGCTTGCCAGCGGAAAGCGCATCTGCTTCACCAACACGGATGCGGCCAACGTACTCGGACTGATTGATGAAAAGTATTTCGCACACGGAAATGCAAGTGCTGCCCGCAAGTGCATGCAGCCGGTTGCAGATAAGCTTGGCATCACGGTAGAAGAGCTGGCAACACAGATTCTGGATAAGGACTTTGAGAAGGTCAATGCCTGCATCAATGCTCTGGCTGAGAAGTATCAGCTGGATCACGATGCCATGAAGCTGGTCGGCTGCGGCGGCGGTGCGGCTTCTCTGGTTCCTTACTGTGCACAGAAGATGGGACTGCAGTATTCCATTCCGGAGAATGCAGAGGTCATTTCCTCCATCGGTGTGGCATTGTCCATGGTTCGCGACGTGGTAGAACGCGTGATCCCGAACCCGACACAGGAGGACATCAAGGAGCTGAAAAAAGAGGCTACGGATGCGGCCATTGGATCCGGTGCGTCTCCTGACACCGTAGAGGTTCATATTGAGATCGATAATCAGACCGGTAAGGTCACGGCCATCGCTACCGGATCTACGGAAGTTAAGACGACAGACCTCCTGAAAGAGTGCGATGAGACTGAGGCAGAGCAGCTTGCCAGGGAGGATTTCGGCTCGAAGGTTTCTGACATCCACCTTGCAGAGAAGACGGACAAGTTCTATGTCTATACCGGAACAGCGGGCGACAGAAAGC
Organism: Lachnospiraceae bacterium; assembly: GCA_963588615.1. Taxonomy (GTDB): domain Bacteria; phylum Bacillota; class Clostridia; order Lachnospirales; family Lachnospiraceae; genus CAG-791. Next base: position 4,487 of record CAVAJA010000185.1, read on the forward strand.
CGGTTCGTATTGTCGATACGAAGGGCTTCATCAAGGTGCAGTGCTCTGATGCACAGGCCGAAAAGGTGAAGGTTGCCGACTACAAAGAGGCTGTGGAGAGAATGTGGAAGGATCTGGCTGTATTCAAGACAGATACCGTTCTGCGACCGGACTACTTTGTCTGCGTCGGTCCTCGCGTCTGCGACTATTCGGCGGTGGATCTGGATCAGGTGCTGCTGCTGATGGATCTGGATATTATGGACCGTGAGCCGGATGAAGAGATTCTGATCGTAGCTTCCATCAACGATGTCCGCTGATAAAAATGAATGCGTCTGATATGTGTTATAATGCGGATACGATGTGTGCCGGTATAGGCGGCAGATCTCTGCAGATTACCGTATCAGCATGAGCAGAAACGGCTCCGCGTATGCGGAGCCGTTTTTTAGAAGGAATCAAGATGACGAAGGAAAGACTGAAAGAGTTACTGAAACCAATTGCAGACGGACTTTTCGGCAAACAGCGCACCAGCTATGGGGAGATCCCGCATTATACGGTGCGTGAGGTCGGCATGATTGTGGAGGATCTGTGTGCAATACCGGAAGAGGACTGGGGAGAATATGCTTTTTCGCGCGAACCGCTGAGGGGAAAATTCAGTGAGGAGCAGCGCGCGGAGCTGACGCAGAAGGCGATCTCCTGCGGCAGGGAATATGCGGCCAAAATGACTGCGGAATATGGGAGCTCGGATCCGAAGATTCTGGCAAAACGCCTGGGCGTAGAGGCAGACTACCCGAATATGCCGCAGAATGCCTCCCGTGTTCTGTTCGCAGAGTTTCGCGAGCCGAAAACCGTTCACATCTATATGGACGGTGTGCGGAAGGGCGAAGAGCTGATGAGTGAGCCAGGCGTGCGTGAAGCTCTTGGCAAGCTGGATATCGCCCGCCTCCTTTTGGGCCACGAGTTGTTCCATTTTATAGAGGAACGGTATCGGAAAGAAATCTGGACGCGAACCTACAAAATTGAACTGTGGCATAAGCCGTTTCATAATCGCTCCGGCGTGGTGGTTTTGGGCGAGATTGCGGCGATGGCCTTTACAAAAGAGCTGAATCGCCTGTCCTATTCACCTTATGTCATGGATGCGTTTCTGGTGTACGGATATTCGCCGGAGGCATCCTGTGGTCTGTATGAGGAAATGATGGAAAAATGCGGACGCACTCCCAGAGTGTCCTTGGAAGCTCTCTTAGGCAAGCGAGCAGAGAACAATGGACGCAGCGAACATGACACTGATCAGGAGCACGGTGGTGCCGACCAGTGACAGGACAGCCCAGACGGAGCCGAATACCACAGATACAGCGAGTTCCAGAAACTTTGGAATGATAACCAGAAAAGCAAGCCCCAGCATGAATAAAACCAGAATAACAGTCAGTTCTAACATAATAGAATCCTCCAAGTGCAGGGCCCCTGCAGCAGGGCCTGTCAACTATTGTTGTCGTATGAACATAGATACGAATGGGAGAAAAAAATGTTACAGGTGGAGAGACTCTGCTTTCTGGCATAAAAGATGAATGTATTCTCCGGCAAGACGTCCCGTCTGCATGTGCCGATGTGTCAGATATCCGATCTCCATGCAGTCGTTGATCTGCAGCGGAACGGCAACGATATTCTCGCTGTTCAGCCGCGTGTTGATTACACCGCTGCAGATGGTATAGCCGTTCAGACCGATCAGCAGATTGAACAGGGTGGCCCTGTCGGTTACTACGATGTCCTTTCTGCGCGGGAGGGTGCTCTGCAGTTCCTCATAGAAATAGAAAGAGTTGTGTTCTCCCTGCTCATAGGAAAGCCTCGGATAAGGCTCCAGATCATCGAGCGTGACATATGCCCTTTGAGCCAGCGGATTTTCGCGGCTAAGGAAGACGTGCGGCAGGGCACGAAAGAGCGGATGAAATTCAAGGCCGTGTTCGTCAAAAGTTCGGTTCAGAATCACTTCGTTAAACGGATTTCGATATAGAACGCCCACCTCACTGCGCAGTCTTGCGACATCTTCTATGATGTCATAGGTCCTGGTCTCGCGGATATGAAACTCATATTCTTCCCGGTCATAATTTTTCAGGAGACCGACAAAGGCCTCAACAGCGAAGGAATAATGCTGGGTTGAGACGCAGAAGGTGTATTTGCCATGAGAATCCCCCAGATATTTTTCTCGAATGAGTTTCTCCTGATCGAGCATCTGCCTCGCATAACCCAGGAATTCTTCCCCTTCCACGGTCACGGTGATTCCGTGATTGGTGCGAAAAAACAGATGGATCCCCATTTCCTTTTCCAGTTCCCGGATGGCGGAGGTAAGACTTGGCTGAGAAAGGAACAGCTTTCCCGCCGCCTCTGTGATGGAACTGCATTCTGCAACGGTGACAACATAGCGCAATTGATTCAGTGTCATGGAAAACTCCCTTGTCATAGATTCAGTCTATGATTGGTATCTGATTATCGATATGAATCAATCATAACCTCCAAATCTGGAAAGAACAAATTTTTGCACCGGGACGGTGAATGCCGCTTCGTTTTTGGTTGTGGTGGAAAATGGATTTCGGATGAATAACGGCAAAAATATGCAATTTCAGGGGAAGACAAAATTCAGCAGAAGGCTCAGGAATAGGGTATAATGCATAAAAGTTGAATAAGTACAATCATTTGACAGGGAGTTTGGTATGGGAGTTCGTCAGGCGGGGAGAGAAATCCGACAGGAGAAAGAGCATCTGGAATTTGAAGAGAGAATCCCGGGATTCCTTCAGGATCGGCTCAGCAACGGGGAACTGGAACGTTTTCTGGATCATTATGATCGCTGCAGGGAGTGCCGGGAGGAGCTGGCTGTCCGCTATTTGATTGAGGAAGGATTGTCGAGGCTGGAGACAGGAGAGCCCTTCAATCTTCAGAAGGAACTGGCAGGATACGTCTCCATTCAGAAGAATCGATTGGAGAGGCGGTTTCAGTTCGTCCGTCTGACAATGGTGTATGAAGTTTTCACGGTGATTATTTTTATCGGATGCGCGGCAGCGTACCTGATGCGGAGGTAAGGAATTGGAATATAGAGATAAACTGGTTCTCGTCGATGGACACAGCATTCTGAACCGCGCATTCTACGGCATGCCGGATCTGGTAAACAGCGCAGGTGTTCATACCGGCGCTGTTTATGGTTTTCTGAAGATTCTGTTCAAAATTCTGGAGGAAGAGAATGCACAGTACCTGACGGTGGCTTTTGATGTGCATGAGCCGACATTCCGCCACAAGGTATATGACGCCTACAAGGGAACCCGGCATCCGATGCCGGAAGAGCTGAGGCAGCAGGTCCCTTTGATAAAGAAGGTTCTGCAGGCAATGGGGATTGTGACCTGTGAGCAGGCAGGACTCGAGGCAGATGACATTCTGGGAACGCTGGCCAAGAAGGCACAGGCAGCCGGAATGGAGGTCTCTTTGGTGTCCGGAGATCGGGATCTTCTGCAGATTGCAGATGAGCACATACAGATTCGAATTCCCAAGACGAAAAAAGGGCAGACCGTAATTGAAAATTACTATGCAGCGGATGTAAAAGAGCAGTTCCAGGTTACACCGGAGGAATTCATCCATGTGAAGGCCCTGCAGGGAGATACGTCTGACAATATTCCGGGCGTCCCGAAGGTGGGACCGAAGACGGCAACGGAGCTGATCACCCGATATCATTCCGTTGACGGGGTGTATGAGCATCTGGGTGAGATCACGAAAAAGGGTCTTCATGATAATCTGGAGCAGAATGAGGACAAGGCGAGGCTTTCCTTCTTTCTTGCGGCAATTAAGGTGGATGCCGATGTTGAACTGGATTCGGAGAAGGCGAAAATCGGGAATTTCTACACACCGGAAGCATTCTGTCTGTATACAGAGCTGGGGTTCAAAAATCTTCTGGGAAGATTTTCCAGGGAAGCCATGGAAGCAGCAGGGAAAAAGGACGAAAGGGAGTCCGCAGAAACTCCTGCAGTGAAGGAGAAGGACGCCGATTCGTGGGTTTCTGTGGTGCCGCTTTATGATGCAGGGATATTGGGGCAGCCGGGAGAGCTGCAGGGAATTGCCTTCTGTGAGAGGGGAAAAACGTCTTTTTATCGCATTGAAGAGGCAGAATCTGAGGGTGCACTGACAAAAGAGGCAGCCGCAGGACGTCTGCAGACACTTCGGCACAGGGCGGCAGAAGGAGAATTCAGAATTGCGGTATTCGATCTGAAGCCGCAGCTTTCATTCTGGAGCATTTCGGAGGATGAACTGCGGGACGGGATTCATCTGGACGGAATCTTTGATGTTCTGCTGGGAGCCTATCTTCGAAATCCGCTGAAGAGTGACTATGCACCGGAGGACGTGGCATCGGAGTACCTGGGAGAGATCCTTGCAGGAAGGCAGCAGGTTCTGGGCAAGAAGACAATCCGGGAGATCCTGAAGGAAGACCCCGGGACGATTTCAGATTATGCGCAGAAGGTTGCGGATGTACTGGCAAGAGCCGCAGAAGTCGTGCGAAAGCAGCTGATGGAGGATGGAATGCTGGAGCTGTATGAGGATATGGAGCTGCCTCTTGCCTATGTCCTCTATGATATGCAGCGAATCGGTATCCGCGCAGTGCGGGAGAGACTTGCGGACTATGGGGAAAAGCTGGTCGGAAGGATTGCGGAACTGGAGGAGGCAATTCACAAAGCAGCAGGACATACGTTCAATATTGCCAGTCCCAAGCAGCTTGGAATGGTCCTTTTCGAAGAATTGCATCTTCCGGGAGGGAAAAAGACGAAAAGCGGTTATTCCACAGCGGCAGATGTTCTGGAGAAGCTTGCCGGAGAATATCCCATTGCGGCAGACGTTCTGGAGTACCGGGGACTGACGAAGCTCAAATCCACCTATGCAGACGGTCTTCAGGCCTGTATTGCGGAGGACTCCAGAATTCACACTACATTTCATCAGACGATTACGGCGACGGGACGCATCAGCTCTACAGAGCCGAATCTGCAGAATATTCCGATGAGAACAGAGCTGGGGAGAGCCATCCGAAAGGTTTTTGTTCCGAGAGAGGAATATTCCTTTCTGGATGCGGATTATTCCCAGATTGAGCTCCGGATTCTGGCATCTCTTTCCGGGGATGAAGCTCTGATTGAGGCGTATCGGGAGAATCGGGATATTCATGCGGCTACTGCAGCAAAGGTGTTCCATACACCATATGAAGAGGTTACACCGCTGCAGAGACGAAATGCCAAGGCGGTTAATTTCGGAATTGTCTACGGCATCAGTTCCTTTGGGCTCTCACAGAATCTTGATGTTACAAGGAATGAGGCGAAGGGCTACATCGAGGAATATTTCCGAATGTTCCCCGGAATTAAAACTTTTTTGGATCAGGAAGTTGAAGAGGCCAGGACAAAGGGATATTCTGTCACCTTGTTCGGACGAAGGCGCCCCATTCCGGAACTGTCCAGCTCGAATTTCATGCAGCGCCAGTTCGGAGAGCGGGTTGCGATGAATGCGCCGATTCAGGGAACCGGTGCAGATATTATGAAGCGCGCGATGATTCGCGTCTGGGAAGAGATGCACAGGAAGGGACTGAAATCAAGGCTGATCCTGCAGATCCATGATGAGCTTCTGATCGAAACTGCACCCGGCGAAGAGGAGCGGGTTCAGAAGATTCTGACAGAGGGGATGATGGGGGCGGCAAACCTTCGTGTTCCTCTTGAAATTGACTGTCATCAGGGAAATGACTGGTATGAGGCAAAATGATGCGTGCGGGGAGAAAACGTTGAAGATCATCGGTGTGACAGGCGGCGTAGGTTCCGGGAAAACGGAACTGCTGCGCTGCATCAAAGAACATTGCAGCTGCAGGATTCTTCTGGCGGATGAGGTTTCGCATCAGGTGATGCGCGCGGGAGGCAGCATTCATGACGAATTGATTCGGCTGCTGAACAGTGTTCCGGGAAAGGAGCCCCTGACAGATGCAGAGGGAGAGATCCTTCATGCGGCAATGGCTTCCCGGATTTTTCAAAATCCGGGGCTGCTGCAGAAGGTGAACGATCTGATTCACCCGGCGGTGAAGGAATATATTCTGGAGGCTCTTCGCGAGGAGCGGGAAAAGGCGGAGAAGAAATCTCCTGACCGTGTGGCGTATTTCTTTCTGGAGGCGGCGCTTCTCATTGAATGCGGATATGGTTCCCTTGTGGACGAAATGTGGTATATTTATTGCAGTTTGGATGAGCGCAGAAGAAGGCTCAAAGAGAGCCGGGGATACAGCGATGCCAAGATCGACAGTATTCTTGAAAAGCAGCTCACGGAGGAGCAGTTCCGCAGCGGTTCGGATGTTGCGATTGACAATTCGGGGAGCCTTGAGGCCGCCCTTCGGCAGATTGATGCGAGATTGAACGGAACTTGAATGTATGATTGGAACAGATAATTTATGAGATTTCAAACCTTTGCCAGCGGTTCCAGCGGGAACTGCAGCTACGTCGGATCGGAAACGACGCACCTTTTGTTTGATGTTGGAATCAGCAGGAAGAGAACGCAGGAAGCGCTGCATCGGCTGGAACTGGATTTTCCGGATCTGAGCGGTATTTTTATCACACATGAGCATACAGATCACATTCAGGGTCTTGCAATGATCCTGAAAAAATATGACATTCCGGTGTATGCAACGGAGGGAACCATTCGGGCGATCCGAAGGATGGAGAAATACAGGAATTTCGGCGAGGATCGATTTATTCCGGTAAAGGCGGATGTGAAGACTGCGGTGGGAGACATCGTGATCAACCCCATGACCATTTCTCACGATGCCGCCGAGCCGGTTGGGTACCGCATTCTGTACGGGGACAAAAAGGTATCCATCTGCACGGATCTGGGATGCTACACGGATTACACAAGGGCTTGTCTCCAAAATTCGGATGTCCTTCTTCTGGAGGCAAATCATGATGTCAATATGCTGCAGGTGGGACCGTATCCCTATATGCTTAAGCAGAGAATTCTCTCCGATCGGGGGCATCTGTCGAATGCGGCGAGCGGACTTTTGCTGGACAGCGTGCTGAACGAGCATATGAAGGCTATTTTTCTGGGACATTTATCTGCTGAGAATAATTACCCGGAGCTTGCCTTTGAGACGGTTCGAGTGGAAATCAATGCGGCAGAGGATGATTATGAGGCGGATGAGCTGCCGCTGTATGTGGCTCCCAGAAAAGAGGCTTCGGGGCTGATCGAGTTCTGAAGCTGCAGCACCTGCAATGAGGGTATCCGAATCTGTAAAATTCACAGAGCAATCAGCAGCAGGCGCATGCGAAGGTGCGTGCGCAGAAATGAGGAATGGAATGCATAAGAGAGCGATCATCACGGTAGTAGGCAAGGACACGGTAGGCATCATTGCGAAGGTATGCACGTATCTGGCGGAGAGGAAGATCAACATTCTCGATATTTCACAGACCATCGTGCAGGGATATTTTAACATGATGATGATCGTGGATATTGCAGGACTTGAGCTGCCCTTCGGGGATGTGGCAGAGGAACTGGCATCGATCGGTGCAGATACGCTTGGGGTGCAGATCAAATGCCAGAAGGAAGAAATCTTTGATTCCATGCACAGGATATGAACAATTACTTTATGCTGAATCAATTCCGTGGGCGCTGCGCCGGGCGGCAATAGAAAGGGCCGAAGCAAATGATTAATTTCCGTGAAGTGGCAGAGACCAATGCAATGATTGAAAAGGAGAATCTGGATGTCCGCACCATTACGA
>CAVAJA010000186.1:0-3520 GCA_963588615.1 Lachnospiraceae bacterium
GTTCTGAAGTCCTAAGTAAGATCAGCGAGCAGATGGAGCTGGAATCCGCAATCATTACGGATGCGGCCAGAGAGAAGCTGGAAGCAGCTAAATACGACAACGGATACAGCTATGTCGGCAAGCTCCGTGCGGCACTGCAGAACGTCCTCAGAAAAGCGGGAGTCACCTATAGCATCCAGAACGGCATCCTGCAGGTGTATGTGCATGGAGAAAGTATTACCACAAAGGCATATTCGTTGTCGGCAGAGTCGGGATTGATCAAGATCCCGAGGAAGATCACCATCAGCGAGTCCAACGCCAACAGCGGGACTTCTACGTCCTCAAGCTCGTCGAGCTCATCCGGTACGACAGACAAAGGCATTCCGGGATATGAGGTAGATTTCTTCCTGAATCCTGCAATCGGAGTGAACGATCTGATCGTGTTGGACAGCAAGCTGGCTTCTGGCTATTTTCGAGTGCACAAAATCGCGATCAAGGGAGACAACTACTCCGGCGACTGGATCTGCACGGCACAGTTGGTGGAGGTGAGTAAATCATGATACAGGAAGTAGTGGAACAGATCGAGAACACGGTTCGTGACGTCATGAACAGCAACCTTCACACGAACATGCCGGCTGAAATCGTCGGAATGGATCTGGAGAAGGGCCTTGTGGATTTAAAGCCGGTCGGATCATATTACATGAACGGTCTGGAGATGGAGTATCCGGTCATATCCTCTGTGCCGCTGGTGCTGAATGCCAGTGGTGAGGCGTCCTTCGTGTCTCCGATCCATGTGGGGGATACGGTCCTTATGGCGTGTGCAGAGCAGTCATTATCAACTTGGCTGACAGGAACCAGCAAGCACCAGATGGATGAGAGGTATGAGCTGCAGAATGCCATGGCAATTCCGGGGCTTCAGAAAGAAGCCGTAAAGGCTCAGGAAGAGGCTAACAGTGAAGAGGCTTACATTCTTACGAACGGAAGCACCAAATGCAAAATTAAGGCAGATGGAGTGCAAATCGAGTGCTCTGGCGTGACCATTAACATCACAGACGGAGCAGTAAGCATCTCCGGAGCGGGGAAGATCAACCTTGGCAGTGAGACATCGATATCCGGTAATCTCAGCATCAGCGGAGACCTCAGTGTATCCGGCAATTATCCTGGGAGGTCATCATGAACGATATAGCGATGACGAAGCAGGGAGATCTTGCTTTGAAGGATTATGACATCATAGCCACTGACAGCATTGAACAGGCAATCCTGATCAGGCTGCGGTGGTTTTTTAGTGAGTGGATTTATGACACGGATCTGGGCGTGGAGTGGTTCGAAAAGGTCCTCATCAAGAGTCCGAACAAGCTGCTGGTCCGCAGGATGATCGAGGACACAATCCTGTCTGTAGATGGGGTTACAGACGTATCTGATGTGAAGCTGACGATTTTCAACAGCACGAGAAAGGCACAGATCTCATTTAAGTACAAGACCACGATGGGAGCCTATGACATGATGGAAACCGTCAAGTTTGATTCCGATGTGGAAGAGCCTTATGCGGCAGGAAGCACGGTTGTGCTGCCGCCGAATAGTGCTTTGTACTATCTGGAGGATGATGCGCTTGTGTTTACAAGTCTGTCCACAGCTGGTATTGCAGGAACAAAACTGGTGATTGGAGGTGCGAATGGATGAAGTAACAAAAGTCAGAATAGAAGGTGTCGATTATGCACTGACAGATGAAGCGACACGGACGAAGGTGAACACGCTGACAACCAAAGTCAATACAATCCAGAATCTGTCTGATGCCAACACCGCAGATGTGACATCTCTGAAATCTTCCGTGACAAAGATCCAGACGAAGGAGACGGAGACGGATGCAACACTGACCGATCATGATGGCCGGATCACAAAGGCACAGAATACGGCAGACAGCAACACAACGAAATACTCTGCACTGAGTGCTGTGGTTGATGACAACACGCAGAAGATTGCGGATGAAGTGGAACGTGCAAAGGCTGTCGAGGGCGAACGTGATCAGCTGACGGCAACCTCGAAGGATACGCTGGTAGCTGCTATCAACTGGGTACAGACAAGAGCAGAAAAGGCACTGGAGAATGTCGGAACGCTGACGGATCTTACAACGGATGAAAAAACGGATGTGGTATCTGCAATCAATGAACTGACAAAAAGGGTGGCGGCTTTGGAGACGGCGGCATCAAGCACTGCTGCGGAATAGGGGTGCTGAATGAGACAAAGAATTGGAAATCTGCTCCGTGTCGAGGTCGAGGGCGGGTCCTTAGAGGGTGCGACCGACCTCGAATTTTATATCAAGCAGTGGGGCGGGATCTTTCTGGAGCTGACACCGACTGTGGTGGATGCAACGCACATCGAGGTTGAGATCCCATACGACAAGGCGATGCAGCTTACATCTACACAAGCAAAGCTCCAGCTTGCCTATACGGATGAGACCGGTCAGCCGTGTGCCACTGATACATTGGTCGTGCCGGTCGAGGAGCTGCTAAAGGAGGCAGGATATGCCCATTAAGCTCAAACTGACGGACAGCACTCTGGTGCTTAAAAACGCCATGAGCATTGTGTATAAAACCGAGGGCGTTGATATCTACGATGGCGACTACGAGATCACGCCGAAGACCATGAGCGAGGTCATCCTGCCGACATCGCAGAAGATGATGAAGGACGATGTGACCGTGAAAAAGATGCCGCAGTTTGAAGTATCCAACGAAGCGGACGGCGTAACACTGATATTGGGAGATGAGTATTATGGCTACTAATAAGTATGTAAATAAGGTTATTGTCGGCACTGAGGTTAAGCTGGATCTGACCGGCGATGATGTCACAGCCGAAAAACTGGCAAAGGGCATCAAAGCACACGACAAGAGCGGCGCACAGATCACAGGTACGTGCACCTATGATGCAGATACGGATGATGCGACAGCGGTCGCAGCCGAGGTCATCAGCGGTAAAACTGCCTATGTCAAAGGATCTAAAGTAACAGGCACAATGCCGTCCATCGGAGCGCAGACGATTGAGATCTCCGCCAAGACAGATTCCAAGGCGATCAGCATGGGCTTCCACGATGGATCTGGTAAAGCGCAGATTTCCGCAACAGAGCAGGCGAAGATTATCCCGACCAACATCAGACAGGGTATCACACTGCTTGGTGTCACGGGTACTATGTCGGGATCTGAGGATACCAAGGCGCAGAGCAAGACTGTCACGCCTACGTTTAGCGCACAGGAGGTTCTGCCGGACACAGGCTACAACGCTTTGTCATCGGTCACGGTTAATGCCATCCCGATGACGGAATCCGATAACACCTATGGCGGCAAGACTTTGACGATTGGAGCGTAAAGCATGACCACAGTGACATTGTATAGAGTAGTTACAGACGGCAAGACAACCGTCACACCAGTAGAGCCGGAGAGCTACGACAGCACACTGTACCGTCTCATTGCTGACGAGGGCAAGGAGCTGGTCAAGGGCGATGTACGGACGTGCTGTATTGATACAGACAGCGCAGACGGATGGACGG
>CAVAJA010000187.1:0-2300 GCA_963588615.1 Lachnospiraceae bacterium
TTCCCTGATGGCATCCATGGTACTGAACGCAAGCGCCGAAGAAATTGCCGAAGCCCACGCCGAAGGTCGTCATGGCAAGACCTGTCACGTTCTGATTGGCCCGCAGCGTGACCGTCAAAAAGCTGTACAATGCTCCCATGAGGAAGGAACCCGCAAGGCAGCACAGCAGCGGAATCAGAATGGCCAGCGCAGGATTCATTCCTTCCTGGCCTCCCGCCGCACTCTCATACAAAAAGGCTCCGATGACTCCGCTGATGCCGCCGACATACATGACGCCGGGCGTTCCGAGATTCAGGTTGCCTGTTTTCTCCGTAAGGATTTCACCGGTGCAGCCGTAAAGAAGCGGAATTCCCTGTACCACTGCTCTTGGAATGAATGCCAGTAGAAAATTCCACATGATTACCGTTCCTCCTCTTCTGTCTTCCTGCGAAACTGCAGTCTGTAATTGGCAAAGAACTCGCACCCTATGATTGAGAACAGAATAATTCCCGTCAGGATATCCGAAAACGACTGATTCAATCCAAAATTCGTAGAGATTTCTCCTGCTCCTCTCTCAAGGAACACGATGAGAAAGCTTGCGATGAACATGCTGAACGGATTGAATTTCGACATCCAGGAGACCATGACTCCTGTAAAGCCCTGTCCTCCGACAATGGTTGTCGTAATGGTGTGATTAATTCCGCCCACCAGCAACAATCCCACTGCACCGCAGATGCCGCCGGAAATGAACAGTGTTCTTCGAATTACCTTCGGAACACGAATGCCGACATATTTAGCCGTATTGCAGCTCTCTCCTACAACTGCAATCTCGTACCCAGCTTTCCGATATTCCAGATAGATATAGATGCAGATCGTAATGAAAACAGCGAAAACGATCGGCAGCAGATACTTATTCCCGAAAAGCTGCGGCAGCCAGCCGGCATTGGTATTCTGATTGATGATACCGATCTTTCCGGATCCCTTCGGGACCTCCCACACCACAGTGTAGAACGCCACCAGCTGCGTGGCGATGTAGTTCATCATCAAGGTAGACAGTGTCTCGTTGGTATTCCATTTTGATTTGAAAAATGCAGGAATGTATGCCCACATGCCGCCGGCAATAAAGCTCGAAAACGCCATACATACGATCAGAAGCCAGTTCGGCAGCTTGTCGCCCAGGCAGATCATGCAGGCCGCCGTAGCAAGACCTCCGATCAGGACCTGCCCTTCTCCGCCTACATTCCAGAACTTCATCTTGAAGGCAGGCGTCAATGCCACAGCAATCAGCTGCAGAATCGCCACATTCTGAAATGTAATCCACGTCTTGCGGGAGGAACCGAAGGCTCCGAGGAACATGGACTGATACACCTCCAGTGGACTGATTCCCGTCGTGATGGTCGTTATGATGCCGCACAGGAACAAGGCCAGAAGAATTGCCCACAAATGAATCCAGAAGGACTGCATGAAGGTAACATTATCACGCTTTACAATATGAAAAAGAGGTTCTCTCTTCTTATTCTTCATGCTCTCCTCCTACCGTTGTCATCAATCTTCCGACTTCCTTTTTATTCGTTGTCCGGGCATCCACAATTCCGCTGACCTGCCCGTCGCACAGCACCAGGATCCGATCTGAGAGCTGCAGCAGAACATCCAGGTCCTCTCCGACGAAGATGACCGCAACGCCCTTTTTCTTCTGCTCATTGATCAGATCGTAAATGGTATAAGACGAATTGATGTCCAGTCCGCGAACAACATATGCCGTCATCAGAACCGTCGGCGAGGACGCAATCTCTCTTCCGACCAGAATTTTCTGCACGTTTCCACCCGACAGTCTGCGCACCGGTGTTTCAATGCTGGGTGTCACAACCTCCAACTCATCCACTACCTTGGTTGCCAGCTTTTTCGGCTTCTTGCGGTTCGTATAAATGGACCATCCATCGCGGAAGGAGCGCAGCATCATGTTGTCCGAAAGACTCATGTTGCCCACAAGTCCCATTCCCAGACGATCCTCCGGAACAAACGAAAGAGACACTCCCATCCGCGCAATCTTCAGCGGATCCTTTCCCACGAGTTCTTCTCTCGTTCCGTCATCCTCCACGTACTGAATGCTGCCCTGTTCCGTTCCCTGAAGACCTGCAATCGCCTCCAGCAACTCCTTCTGACCATTTCCGGAAATTCCTGCAATTCCAAGAATCTCACCGCTCCTCGCCGTAAAGGAAATATCCTTCAGCTTCAGAACACCGTCCTCACTGCGAACGGTCAGATGCTCCACGGTCAGCCGGGGCTTCGCATTTTCCGGCTCAGGACGCTCTATGTTCAGT
>CAVAJA010000188.1:0-5506 GCA_963588615.1 Lachnospiraceae bacterium
ATTCTGATCGTAGATGAGGCGCTGGCCGTGGGAGATGTGTTCTTTCAGGCAAAGTGTTTTCATAAGTTTGATGAGTTCAAAAAGGCGGGCAAGACCGTTTTATTCGTCTCTCATGATATGTCCAGCATCAGCAAATACTGCGATCGCGTGATTCTCCTGAATCAGGGGGTAAAGCTGGGGGAGGGATCTCCCAAGGAGATGATTGACATCTACAAGCGGGTACTGGTAGGACAGTACAACCCGGACGAAGTTCAGGAAGAGACGGCAGCGCCTTCAGAGGGAGCCGTTGCAGAGAATCCGGACAAGCTGGAGTACGGGTCCGGCAAGGCCCGTATTACGGCATACGACATTCTGGATTCCGGCGGAAGGGTCAACTCCACGATTCTGAAGGGAACGGAGTGTGTTTTCCGGATGAGCGTGGAATTTACGGAAGATGTGAAGGCCCCTATTTTTGCATTCACCATCAAGAATAAATACGGCGTGGAGATCACGGGAACCAACACGATGTACGAAAAAGCCTTTCTGGATTCCGTGAAAAAGGGAGAGGTCAAGACCGTCACCTTTCGCCAGAAAATGGACCTGCAGGGCGGAGAATATCTCCTGTCCCTTGGGGTTACGGGGTATGAGGGTGAGGAATTCACGGTGTACCACAGGCTGTACGATGTTATGAATCTGACGGTGGTGTCCGATAAGAATACGGTCGGATACTACGACATGAATTCCGACGTGCAGGTGACAGACGGAACAACAGGATCGGTGTAATTTACGGTTTAACGAATAGGATGGGCGGGATTGACGGCATGACAGACATGGAAAGAACAGAGCGAATCGGAAATGTTGAATTGGATCTGTCCATGTATTCGGGTCAGGATCTGTACTGCGACGGGGAGGTCGAGGATCGGATTCTGGAAATTGCCAGAAATCACGCAGAAGAGGAATTCGATTCCATCATTCGAGAGGTGAGGGACTGGCCTACCCTGTACCACCTCTCTTCGATCCGCGGGAATATTGTGTCCTGGATCCCGTTCCGGGGAACGGAAAAGGTTCTGGAAATCGGATCAGGTCCCGGAGCAATTACGGGAGCTTTAGCCTCCAGGTGTGCTCACGTGGACTGCGTGGAATTGTCCTATAAGAGATCCCTGATCAATGCATATCGGCATCGAAATGCAGATAACATAACGATTCATGTGGGGAATTTTGAAGATATCGAGCCGACACTGGATTGTGACTACGACTACATTTTCCTCATTGGCGTGCTGGAGTACGCAGGGAGCTATCTGCACGACGCAGATCCTTTTCGGAAGGAGCTGCGCACAGTGCTGTCGCATCTGGCAGAAAACGGCCGACTGGTGATTGCGATTGAGAATCGTCTGGGGATGAAATACTGGGCAGGCTGTGCGGAGGATCACTCCGGGCGGTATTTTGACGGCATTGAGTCGTATGTGAATCCGAATGCTCCGGCCAGAACCTTTTCCAGACCTGCACTGGAGGCCCTTCTGCAGGAAAGCGGAGCGAGGGAATATTCATTTTATTATCCGTACCCGGATTATAAATTCCCGTCTGTTCTGTATTCTGACAGGAAGCTTCCGAAGGCAGATGAGCTCAACGAGAACATCCGGAATTACGACAGAGACCGCCTTCTGCTGTTCGATGAGAAATCGGCGTACAAAGGGATGACGGAGGACGGCCTGTATCCGCTGTTCGCAAATTCCTTCGAGGTCATTGCAGGTCCGGCACTTCCGGTGGACTACTGTAAATTTTCGAACGACAGAGCTCCCGAGTACCAGATTCGAACGGAAATGGATCTGTCAAACGGTCTGGTGCGCAAATATCCGCTGAACGCAGCGGCGCGGGACCATGTGATGCAGATGGTGCAGAGCTCGCAGCTGCTTGGGAACAGATATGGAGGAAGCCAGGCAGGAAATCTCCGGCTTCAGGTTGCACCGTGCCTTCCGACGGAGGACGGCGGAGTGCAGTTTCCCATGGTATACGGAAGATCGCTGGAAAATCTGCTGGATGAGCGGCTTGCACAGAAAGACAGAGAGGGATTTCTGAATCTCCTTTCCTGTTATCGGAGTCTGGCGGGTGCGGGGAGCGCATATCCGGTTTCGGACTATGACATGACATTTTCGAATATCCTGGTTGCCGGCAATGTGTGGACGGTAATCGATTATGAATGGGCGGTTCCGGAAAATCTGCGTGTCGAGGATCTTCTGTTCCGATCACTTCTTGTTTATTATCTGGAGGATGAGAATCGAAAGAAACACTGTGAGGAGTTGGTGGAGCAGGAAATGCTGTTCTCTGTCATTGGTGTCACACAGGAAGATGCAAGGCGCCTGACACTGGAGGAGCAGAGCTTTCAGAATCAGGTGACAGGAGGGGTTACGTCTCTTGGAGAGCTGCGCGCACAGCTCGGACGAGAGGTGATCAAGCCGGCACAGCTTCAGACTCCGGAGGAACTGGAAGCAGCGCAGAAGGCACAGGAAGCACTGCGAGAGAAGAGGGAAAGAGAAGAACGAAGTCTGAGCTCTATCCAGATCTATTACGACACCGGGAAGGGTTACCGGGAAGAGGAATCCTGCTGGCCCAAAGAGCATTATGCGGAAGAGGGAATTGCTTCTTTTGCGGTGGAGATCACAGAAAATGTGCGTCGGCTTCGTGTGGATCCTGCGATCTGTCCGTGCATTGTTCTGCTCAGAGAAGGATGGATTGTTCGAACAGAAAAAGAAAAGAATTCGGACGATCACGCACCGGACTACAGACTTCTGGATCGGCTGATGCGGACCAACGGGCGAAAATACTCCAACAAGAGTATTGTTTATACGACGGCGGACCCTTGTATGGAATGGGATGTAAAGAAGCTGCGCCGCAGGGCAGGGCTTTCGGACAATGAGCCGTTTTGCCTGGAGCTGACGCTGCAGATGGCAGGACTTCCGTCGACAATGGCACAGGCAATGGCAGGATTACAGGGCAACAGGCAAGGAGCTGCAACAATATGCTGAAGAAAATGATCAGGGAATACCTGGTCCGGAACAGAGACGAGCAATATGAAGCGGAGCTGCTGGATAAACTCAACAGCTATGCCAACTGGTATCGCCTTCATAAAAGCGAACTGGATAAAAGGCTTCGTTTCCAAAATCACACAGAAGGTGACAGGCTTTCACGAGAGGTAATTCGTTATTCGCATCTGCACAACCACCTTCTGTCCGGGGACAAGCTGGCGGATATTATCATCTGCTGCGATGACGAAGGTGTACTCACAGATTACGCAGAGAGAATGATCTGCGATTTTTTTGCTGAAAATCCGGATATCGGAATGGTATACGGAGATGAGGATTATCTGGGGGATAAGAATCAGCTCAAGGATCCGTGGTTTAAGCCGGATTGGTCCCCGGATACCTTCCTCTCCACCTTCTATTTCGGCGGTATTTTTGCAATTCGTTCCACGGAGCTGTATCTGATCAATCCGGGGGACCGGAAGGCATCGGATTATGAGTCCAGATCCAGAACCCGGGAGGACTCTGAGGATGAGCGCAAGGCCAGGGCAAGCGATCTGGACGATGGCATGCGTTCCTGGATTTATAAGCTCTGCCTTCGCCTGGCACAGGCAGAGGGGGGCTTTACAAGGCGCCGGAAGGGACAGTTTCCTGTCGGACACATTCCGGAGATTTTGTTCCATTCCTACCGCAAGACAAGACCGTGGAACAGCAATCTGATCAGAGAGTCCCTGACGGGGCGGTATTCCAGTGAGTCTGCGGAGAAAAGGCTGATCAGCATCATCATTCCCAGCAAGGACAATCCTGAAATTCTGGGTCAGTGCCTGCATTCCATCGAAAAATACACGGACAGTTCTCCGTTTGAGATCATTGTAGTGGACAACGGAAGCTCCGATGAAAATCGGCGGAAGGTGGAACGTCTGCTGGAGAATTTCAATGAGAACGGGAGTGCAAGGCTGATTTATCAGCCCATGGAGTTTAATTTCTCTTCCATGTGCAATCTGGGGGCAAGTGAGGCGTCGGGAGAGCTGCTGCTTTTCCTGAATGATGACATCGAGATTTCAAGACCGAACTGGCTGTCCTATCTTTCGGAAAAGGCAAAGCTCCCTTATGTCGGCTGCGTTGGGATGAAGCTTTTGTACCCGCATTCGGACCTGATTCAGCACGCGGGCGTTGTCAATGTACATGCGGGCCCGATTCATAAGCTCCAGTACTGCAGCAACAAAGAGGAGCACTATTATGGATTCAACAAGGGTGTGCGTGATGTCATTGCTGTGACGGGTGCATGCCTGATGATCCGCACGGAACTGTTCTGGGAGGTGGGAGGTTTTGATGCGGAGAATTTTGCCGTGGCCTTCAATGACATTGATCTGTGTCTGAAGGTATTTGAAAAGGGATATTACAACGTCGTTCGCAACAACATGTATCTGTATCATCATGAGTCTCTTTCCAGAGGAGATGACAGAGCAGATAAAATAAAGTCTCTTCGACTGTCCGGTGAGCAGGAGAGACTTTTGCGGCGTCATCCGGATCTGTTCCGAAGAGATCCTTTTTATCACCAGTATCTGGAGCAGGATCCTGCTGTGACGGAGTTCAAGATTGCATCGGAGGATGTTTATCTGCAGGAGCCAAGTTATGCAGAGGTCGAACAGGTGCGTCATCTGAGAACCTCCTGGGAGGATCCGGTTCTGCGGCTTGGTGTGGAATATGCGGGTGCTCTTTCTGTGTGGCTGTGCGGGCCGATGGGCCGAAAGGATGAAGAGAGCAAGGAAGAGCAGGGATTTTACATCAAGGGGTATGCCTTTGTCGTCGATGCGGACAATGCCGTGTACGACAGGGAACTTCTGATGAGATTGGATGACGGAACAGGACCTGTCTGGAAGATGAAGACGGAAAGAGTCTATCGGCCGGACATCGCAGGGAATCTGACAGATCAGAAAAATGATCAGCTCACCGGCTTCATGACAGCTTTTCGCAGGGATGCGCTGAGTCCGGGAAGGTATCGGATCGGTATGCTGGCCGTTGACAGGACATCGAGGCAGCGCCTGGTGTACTGGTCAGATGTCTATCTTGTCATTCCGAAAGCAGAGTAAGGGAAATCACATGACGGACAACGAGAAATGCAAGGATAATCAGAGCAGCCTGCAGGAGCAGTATGAGCGTGAAAAGGCCAAGGCGGCTTTTCTGGCAGACCGCGTGGCACAGCTGGAGGATCAGGTGGATGACCTTCAGTTTAAGCTGGACCGTATTAAGAACAACAAGATATGGAAGGCTTCCAAGCCGGCGCGGGACGCCTATCATTTCATGCAGTGTCAGGCAGACCGTGTAAGAAATCAGGGAGACGCCAGAGGTGTCGTGAAAAAAATCCAGTACAAAATTCGTGAGAAGCAGGCAGAGAAGGGATACGGAACAGCCAGCTTTCCGGATGAGAAGGAGCGGCAGCGTCAGGCACAGGAGGCAGCAGGGTTTGAACGACAGATTCGCTTCAGCATTCTGGTGCCCTTATACAA
>CAVAJA010000189.1:0-4148 GCA_963588615.1 Lachnospiraceae bacterium
CAATGGTTGCGCTCATACTCGTCACCTTCACCACAGGCGTATAGTTCAGCGCACCTGCAGATGCCTTCGCTACCGTGGCGGTCAGTCCAACAGCACGATCCTTCGGGATAATAACCCCATGAGCCCCCACGATGTTCGCTGTTCGGATGATTGCTCCAAGATTATGCGGATCCTCGATGTTGTCGAGCAGAATAAAGAACGGATCCTCACCTCTCTCCTCCGCCAGTGCGAACATATCGTCAATTTCGGAATAACGGTAGGCCGCAATGACCGCAATGACGCCCTGATGACTGCCGGTTTCCGACATCTGATCCAGACGTTCCCTTGAGACATATTTAATCGGCGTACCCGCCTTTGCCGCTTCACGCTTGATGGTATTGATCGCTCCGTCCTGACATCCATCCAGCACATACAGCCGGTCTACCGTTCTGGCACTGCGGAAAACCTCCGTGACCGCATTGCGTCCCTCTACACGGCTTTCATTTTCACCAATCACAGCGTTGTCATCCAGTTTATAGTTCACATAGGAGTCTGCCGGTTTTTTCGTTCCTCTGCGTCCGCCTCTGTACCGACTGCTTTCTTTCTTTACCTTCTCGCCGCCTGTCTCTTCCTGCGACCTCTTCTGTCCCTTTTTGATTCCAGCCTCTTTGTCTGCATGCTTCTTCTCGGCATATTGGCGATTTGACAGTTTATGTCCATTCTTATCCATAAATCGTTCTTCTTTCTGTTTCTGCAAAAGCGATGCGGTCAAATGAAGATTTCCGCACGTTTCATTCCTTCCTTCAAAAGCTCCAGAAAGCGTTCGGTCTTATCCTGTAAATAAAGATACCCGCACAGCGCCTCCAGGGCAGTTGCCTTCAGATATTCGTCCAAACTGGCGTTTTTGGCATGATGTGCCGGATTGGCATTGAGTCCGCGGTGATAGATTCTCTCCTCCTCCTGCGTCAGAAGGCCGCGGATTGCATCTCCGATCTTTGCCTGCGCTCTGGCTGATACGAGCTTTCCGGTCTCCTCGTGCAGCTTGTGAGCCTGCCGGTTTCCCTTTGAGACAACCATCGTCCTGACCAAAAGGGAATACACCCCGTCTCCTAAAAAAGCCAGCGTAAGCGGAGAGTACATCCGAATATCCACCTCTTTCTGCGGAAAAACAGACAAAACCTCTTGTCTGAAATTCTGTTCTCCC
Organism: Lachnospiraceae bacterium; assembly: GCA_963588615.1. Classification (GTDB taxonomy): domain Bacteria; phylum Bacillota; class Clostridia; order Lachnospirales; family Lachnospiraceae; genus CAG-791. The sequence goes on from CAVAJA010000189.1 coordinate 1,184, forward strand.
CGCGCTTCCGACGGTCCGCTCTCTTTCAGTTTTTCTTCCATTTTACGCCCTCGCGCGTATCCTCCAGCACAATTCCTTTCGCCTTCAGCTCATCGCGGATTGCATCAGCCTTTGCGTAATCTTTCGCCTTCTTCGCTGCCGCACGCTGTTCAATCATGTCCTCGATCCACGCGGTCTCATCTTCCGTCGCCGTGTTCTCTCTCTCTGCAATCAGTCCCAGAACACCGCAAAGTTCATTCAGCTCCTGCTCCAATTCCTTCATCAGCTCAGGAGACGTGTTCTCTGTCACACCGGTATTGATCACCTTTACCAAATCAAAAATCCCCGCCAGTGCATCTGCCGTATTGAAATCATCATCCATTGCCTTTTCGAATTCCTGCCGGCATTTCTGTGCCTCGATTCGAATGGCCTGCTCGTCTCCTGTCCCGGCACTTTCTGCCTTTTGTGCATTGCCGATGCGGAATTTCAGATTCTCCATGCAGGTGACAATGCGCTCATAGGAAGCCCGCGCCGACTCCATCAGATCTGCAGAGAAATTCAACGGACTTCTGTAATGTGCACTCAGCATGAGATACCGCAGAATCTGAGGATCGTACTGTGCGTTGATGTCACGCACCGTTTTAAAATTCCCCAGCGACTTGGACATCTTGTGGTTTTCGATGTTCAGGAACGCATTGTGCATCCAATAATGCACGAACGGCTTTCCGTTTGCGCACTCGGACTGCGCAATCTCATTCTCGTGGTGAGGGAAAATGAGATCCTCTCCTCCCGCATGAATATCAATGGTTTCCCCCAGATATTTCCGTGACATCACGGAGCACTCAATGTGCCAGCCGGGACGACCCTGGCACCACGGAGACTCCCAGTAGGGCTCTCCTTCCTTTTTCGGCTTCCAGAGGACGAAATCCAGCGGATCCTTTTTCTGATCTTCTCCGGACACCGCAATTCCACGCATATTAAACTGCAGATCGTTCAGATTTTTGTGCGACAGCTTGCCGTAGCTCCTGTCCTGACGCACAGAGAAGTACACGGTCCCGTCATCCACCACATAGGCATAGCCCTTGTCGATCAGGGTCTGAATCATATCGATCATTCCCTGAATTTCCTGCGTTGCCTGCGGGTGCGTCGTCGCCGGCCGCACATTCAGATCCGCCATGTCCTTTTTGCATTCCTGAATGTATCGCTCTGAGATAACGGCCGAGTCCACGCCCTCTTCATTTGCTTTTTTGATGATTTTATCATCCACATCCGTGAAATTAGAGACATAATTCACCTGATATCCCTTGTACTCAAAATACCGGCGCACCGTATCGAACACAATCATGGGACGTGCATTTCCGATGTGGATCAGATTATAGACGGTCGGTCCGCAGACATACATGCTGACTTTTCCATCCTCAATTGGTTTGAATTCTTCCAGTCTCTTCGTCTCTGTATTGTAAATCTCGATTGCCATATCTGCTCCCAATCTGCCGCATGCCCTATGCTGCAGCTTTTCTGAATCTGTTTTCACAAAACATCTCACTCATCGTCTTCTTTTGGAGTGTGACATCGTGCATTTTCCAGTTCCTTGCGGCATTCCATGAGCTCTTTTTCCAGACGGATTCTGTCTTCTTCCAATTTTCTGCGCTCTGCTCTTATTTCGCGGATCTCGTCCTGCACGCTGATCAGCTGATTGGTGAGTGCGGTCTGCCCCCGATTGAGACATTCGATGTCCGTTCGGACGGGATCCGGAAAATTAATCTGGTCCAGATCTCTGCAGCCGCTTCCGAGCTGTGAATTTTTGGAAAACATCTTCACCACACGCCCCGGGATTCCCACCACGGTTGAATTGGCCGGAACCTCCTGCAGGACAACACTTCCTGCCGCAATGCGGCAGTTGTCCCCGATCTTAAAGGAGCCTAAAACCTTGGCCCCTGCCCCGACCAGCACATTATTTCCAAGGGTTGGATGGCGTTTCCCCTGCTCTTTTCCGGTACCCCCCAGCGTCACTCCCTGATACAGCGTACAATTGTCACCGACAATCGCTGTCTCTCCGATTACAACGCCGGTCCCGTGATCGATGAACAGGCCCTTCCCAATCTGCGCTCCCGGATGAATTTCAATGCGCGTCTTCCTCGCACTGCGCTGTGAAATCCATCTTGCCCGAAAGAAGTGACCCTTCATATATTCTTTATGCGCCCTTCGATAGGACAGGATGGCCCAGAAGCTTGGGTACAGAAAAACCTCCCAGACACTGTGCAGTGCCGGATCTCTGTCTCTTATGATGGCGATTTCTTCCTTAACTGTCTGTATTATCCCCATGAAGGATCTTCCCTGTATCTTTTCCTGCAGCGGCCGCATACATTTTGAAGCCGCCTAGATGTTGACCGCTCTCTGATTTACGTCTGATCTCTATTCAGGAAAACTCAGCGGCATCCGCTGCAGCCTCCGCATCCGGATGTCCCCTCTGTATTCAAGGTGATCTGCTGTGCAACCAGATCTCTCGGCGATGTCAGAAGACACACCGCCTGAGATGAAATTCCTTCTCCTCTTCCGGTAAATCCAAGGTGCTCCTCTGTTGTTGCCTTTACGCTGACCTGATCAAGTTCCAACTTCAGATCTTCTGCAATATTCCTGCGCATAACATCAATGTATGGACGCATTTTCGGGGCCTGCGCAATGATCGTGGCATCGATATTCTCGATCAGAAAGCCGTGCTCCGTCAGGATTTCTCCGACCCGAACCAGGAGCTTCCGAGAATCTGCTCCCTCCCACTTAGGATCTGTATCTGGAAACCATTTGCCGATATCTCCGAGCGCCGCAGCCCCAAGCAAGGCATCCATAATTGCATGCAGCAGCACATCTGCATCCGAGTGTCCGAGCAGCCCCTTCTCGTAAGGAATCTCCACACCGCCGATGATGCATCTGCGGCCCTCTGTCAGTTTATGTACGTCGTAGCCAGTTCCTACACGCATATTTAACC
>CAVAJA010000190.1:0-3724 GCA_963588615.1 Lachnospiraceae bacterium
GGGTAAGGCAGCAAAGATTTAAAACAGATTTAACAGAAGTCTGCCAAAAGAAAAAGATGAATGTGATAGCTTAGGTGATTGGCAGCGTGCGTTGCTTCAGATCACTACTGCGAGGAAAAAATGGAACAGGGATTTATCTATCGTAATTTTGAAAACGGAGAACTTTTTGAAAAGCTGCAGCAGCTTCGGGAAGGAGCGGACATTTCGACAGCAGGAGAGCTGCTTGCGGAATGTGTGGCTATGGTGCTCGAGGATGCAGATGAAAACGGATACTACGGGAATCTGGTGCACGTGTATCTTACGAACCTTCTGGTGAACGAGGAGAACAGCTACTCTCTTGCCTGTGAGAAAAGAGGAGCAGCCGAAGGAAGCATCAATGCCTTTGCACTTCACGACATGGAGGTTTTTCGAAAACTTTATGATATGGACTTCGAAAAGCTGGCAAAGGAGCTTTGCGTGCCCGAGGCAGCTCTGATCGTAAATTACAAGCCGTTCGGAAGCGGGTGCAAGACCTACAGCAGACGGATTCGCGACAGCATCTGCGAGCTTGCTGCACAGCTTGGCAGGGCGGAAGGTCCGGAGCAGATGAAGGGGCTTCTGGCCGATTTCTACAGGGAGTACGGCGTCGGAACCATCGGCCTGCACAAGGCCTTTCGCATTGAGCACAATGAGGCAGGGGAAGCTGCCGAGCAGACGAAGGTGGTGCCGATCAGGAACATTCTTCATGTGAATATGGAGGATCTGGTCGGTTATGAACTGGCGAAAAAAAAGCTGATCGAGAACACGGAGGCCTTTGTTGCGGGGCGTCCCGCCAACAACTGTCTTCTGTACGGAGAGGCCGGAACCGGGAAATCTTCCAGCATCAAGGCACTTGCAAACGAGTATTACGACAGGGGACTGCGGATCATAGAGGTAAGCCGCTATCAGTTCCGAGATCTCAATCACGTGATCTCCAGAATCAAGAACCGCAATTATCGTTTCGTTCTTTACATGGATGACTTGTCCTTTGAGGAGAATGAGACAGAATATAAATATCTCAAGGCAGTCATTGAGGGCGGGCTGGAGAAAAAGCCTTCCAATGTGCTGATCTATGCTACGAGCAACCGGAGACATCTGATCCGTGAAAGCTTTCATGACAGAGACGGTGTTGATATTGCAGATAAGCATGGCGGGGATACTGTACAGGAAAAACTGTCTCTGGCAAGTCGATTCGGTGTCTCAATTTATTACGGGGCGCCTACTTTTGATGAATACCACGAGATCGTGTCGGAATTAGCGGAGCGGAACGGAATTCAGATGGACGCGGAAGCTCTCAGGAAGGAAGCAACGCGCTGGGAGATGAACCACGGCGGACTTTCCGGACGCACCGCGCAGCAATTCATTGATCATTTGCTGGGAAGTATGCAGTAGGGAGGAACCTATGGCAATTCACACATTTGCAGCCATCGACATCGGAAGCTATGAGCTGTGCATGGAAATCTTTGAGGTGTCCAGATCGAAGGGTATCCGGGAAATTGATTACGTGGTGCGCAAGATTGATCTCGGAAGTGATACCTATTCGACAGGAAAGCTGAGCCTGCACCATATTCAGGAGGTGCGGGATGTTCTGCGGGATTATCGCAAATTGATGGATACCTACCGGGTAACAGAGTATCAGGCTTACGGAACGTCTGCGATCCGGGAGATGACCAATGCTTCGATCATTCTCTCTCAGTGGGAGGAGGAGACTGGGATTCACATCGATGTCCTGTCAAACTCGGAGCAGCGTTTTCTGGATTATAAATCACTGGCTTACCGCGGGGAGAATTTTGAACAGGCTGTGAAGGAAGGATGCGCTGTTGTGGACATCGGCGGCAGCAGTCTGCAGATTTCCCTGTTTGCAAATGGTGTTCTGCAGTCGACGCAGAATCTGCGGCTGGGTGTTCTGCGTGTCAGGGAACAGATTCGCCAGGTGGATGCCAAGAGATCTCAGATTCAGAAAATGATCAGCGAGATCGTGAACTCACAGATGCAGGTTTTCACGGATCTTTATCTGGCGGATCGTAAAATCCCCAATATCATCGTTGTAGATGATTACATCTCATCCTTCATGGAGGCCCAGGGACTGAAGCAGATGGAGGAGAAATCCTTCACTAAATATGCAGAGATGTTTGCAAAGAAAACCAGCAGTGAACTGAGCAAAAAGTTCCGCATGTCGGAGGACAATATTTTCCTTCTGGGAGTGTCGGGCGTCATCATGGGCTGCATCATGAAGGCTATCGGTGCAGAGAAGGTCTATGCACCGGGAGTTACGCTGACGGACGGCATCGTGTATGAATACGCTGAGCAGCGCAGAATATTGCCGCCCAGTCACAATTTTGAAGAGGATATCATTGCCTGTGCGAGAAATATTTCGGCAAGATACAAGGGAAATGTGGAAAGAGGTCAGTCTCTGGAGCAAATTTCCGTCAAGATATTCGACGCGACAAAAAAAATTCATGGTCTGGGCGAGCGTGAACGCCTGTTGCTGCGTCTTTCCTGTATCCTTCACGACTGTGGGAAGTTCGTCTCGATCGCCAATGTTTCGGATTGCTCCTACAACATCATTCGGAGTACGGAGATCATCGGAATCTCTCATATTGAGCGTGAAATCGTGGCCAATGTGGTGATGTACAACCACAGTGATTTTGTTTATTACGAGGAGCGGATCGAGGCAACGGATCTGAATCGGGACGATTATCTGACATTGACAAAGCTTACGGCGATTCTGCGCCTGGCCAATGGTTTGGACCGCACGCATAAAAAGAAACTGGACGATACGAGGATATCGGTGCATGATGATCAGCTTGTGATCACAGCAAAGAGCAGTGTGGATCTGACGCTGGAAAAGGGACTGTTCCAGGCGAGGGCCGGCTTCTTTGCAGAGGTGTTCGGAATTACACCGGTGATCCGGCAGAAATAAAACGTTCGGAAGATTTTTTGAGAGGAATGGATATGTGGCAGATTCATCGGACAAATGGAATTGACAGCATAACAAATAAGATGAAAAAAGAGCAAAATTCCGGCAAGAGTAAGGGCAAGGCTGAGAAGACTCCGAAGGCATCAGAAAAGGAAACTCAGAAAATCATGGAAAAGAAAAATGCAGGTACTCCTGCAGATGCAGGGAGTGCCGCGGCGGTACCTGCAGAAGAGAAAAACTGGCGCAGTCCGGAATATTACTATAACCGGGAGCTTTCCTGGCTGCAGTTTGACAGAAGGTGCCTTGGAGGAGCGCGGAGCAAGGAAAATCCGCTGATGGAGCGGCTGAATTTCCTGTCAATCACCGCCTCTAATCTGGATGAATTCTTCATGGTGCGCGTGGCATCCCTGCAGGATATGTGCAAGGCCGGCTATACGAAGGCGGATATTTCCGGAATGACGGCAGAGGAGCAGCTGAATGCGGTCCTGAAGGAAACGCATGATTTTGTGGAACTGCAGTATTCGACATTAAATCGTCAGATTATTCCGTCCCTGAAGGAAGCGGGCATTTCGATTGTTCGGAGTGTTGAGGACCTGACCGAAGAAGAAAAGGAATTCGTGGATGAGTATTTTGACGCCGAGGTGTACCCGGTGGTAACCCCCATGGCAGTGGACTCCTCCCGTCCTTTTCCTCTGATTTTGAATAAGTCGCTGAATATCGGGGCACTTCTAAAACGCAAGGACAATGCAGGCCCCGGAATCCTGTCTCATAGCAACAAGGGAAAGA
>CAVAJA010000191.1:0-4276 GCA_963588615.1 Lachnospiraceae bacterium
GCTCATCAGCCCCTGCTCCTGCTGAAAGTCCAGACGGATCAGGTTGCAGTTGTGCTTCTGCGCGATGCTGCTGGCCTGGAAAACGTTATTTTCCAGTTCCTGCTGAGTCCTGCCGGTGTTAAGAACAAGGAACGTTAAGAGGAACATTCGTTCGTTCTGACTCTGCAGCTCCTTTAAGAGCGCCTTTGCATCCCTGCCGTAGGTGGCAAGGTCGGACGGGATTATCTCCATGTCATATCCGGAACGAACCGCCTTTTTCTGCTCCTCGATCTTGGAGCGATCGAGCTCCGTGATGGTATGCTTCACCGTCTTGATGGCCTCATTCTGGTCCACTGACTGGATGTGCATGGTCACGATCTGACTGGACTCCATTCCGAGAAAATCCGCCAGCATCCGATCACTGATGTCCGACGCATCAATGGATAGAAAGCTCATCGCACCATACATATCCCCCATCTGGAACATTCGGCCGTTCTTAAAATACAGGCTGCTGGGTGCAATGAAGTCCTTCACGGACAGCCCCGTCGGCGTCAGCCACTTCCAGTCAAAGCTGAATTTCGAATCCCCGCCCAGATGAAACTGCGCATGCATCAGCTCCAGCCGCTCTGCGCCATTCAGCGTATGCGTCTGCACGCCAAGGCGCTTGAAGTTGTTCAGCAGGTCCACCTCGATGTGAACAAGGCGGGGCTTTGCTGCCTTCATGGACTCTGCGTGAATGCCGAAGGTCAGGAACTTTGTCTTCGTGAGGCCGTTGTTGCCGGCCTCCATCTGTCGCTTTAACATGCCGGTGTACTCGTCCCGGACCTCATCGAAGCCGTCCGGCTGGTGCGGAATCGCAATACTCTTCTCGAACTTCTCCGCGTCTGTCGCCATGTTCATGAAGCTCAGCTCGAAGTGCACGGAGCTGTCAAAGAAGTTCAGGAATGCGCACCATTCCTCGAAGATCTCCGTCTGATCCTCCTGCTGGGCCAACTGGTAATTGATGTCCTGGAACTGAATCGTCTTCGTATAATAATCGGCGCCGACACGGCAGATCCCGTCCTGGAACATCCGGTCAAAGGGGATGCTCTGCTGGGTGGTCCGCGGTGTGCCGTCGTTATGCTGCGCCGTTTTGATGATCTCCCGTATTTTCTTCTTATCGTCGTTGCTCAGATATTCCGGAACCTGGAACTCTCTGGTCTGCCTTTTCCGGAACGGGTTCGTGATATTTGCGAACAATCTTGTCTACCTCCTGTTCTGCCATCGCCTGCCTGTGCAGGGCTGCGTAATAGTTGTCCGTCTGATAGATGCGGACCTTCGGGCGAAGGAAATTCGCCTGGATGAAATGAGCGAGGATCACCTCCAGCGGCTCGCCGTTCTTCTGATACATGCCGACGAAAAACATCGGCATCATCAGCACCATCATTCCCATCGCGGCAAAGGTGGAGTCACCCACCTTCCGCAGCAGGAAAAATGACGGCACTCCGATGAGCGCCGCCAGGGAAAAGCAGATCAGCTGCCGCTTGGTCAGGTTGAACATGACCTTGCTCTTGACCTTCGTGAGATCGCGAGGGACTGCGATATAAGACGCCAATAGGGTGCCTCCTTTCTGAATCAATGTGCATGCAGCACGCTCTTTGCGACTGCGCCTGTCTTAAATAACGTGAACGCCAGCAGGATTGTGAATCCGAGGGCATTCCACAGTGATCCCATGATGTCCGAGGTGAATGCCACGTTCTGGATCATCACGGCGTATATGCCGACGCAGACCATGATCAGGAATCCCTGGAAGCCGAGGGCGAACAGCGAGCGCAGGTAGTTCTGACCCACCATGCTCTGCTCCTTGTTGCCGAAGGTGGCGAACGGGATCGGCGCCAGGCTGACATAGAGATAGATCTCGATCATGCGGCCCACGACGATGACATAGATGATCATCGCAAGGATGTTGAAAATGAACTGCACGACGAAGGTCTGCAGGAAGATTGCAAATAACGGTCCCAACTCCATTTCTTCCAATGTCGCCTGCATATCGGCCAGGGCCGAGGCATCCACCGTTGTAGAGCCTGCGATGATCCCGCCGCTTTGCGAGATGACATGCTGTGCGACATCGAAGATCGCCATCGTAATGTCAAAGGTATGCGTGATCAGCTCAACCGCGATGAAGGTCTTGAAGACCCATTTGAAGAAGATCCATGACTCGAAATTCGCCAGGTTGTTGTGGGCCATCACGAGCTGGATCAGCTCGTAGCAGGCAATGAATGTCAGCAGGATCCCGGCGATCGGCATGATGACATTTTCCGATAGCGACCGGATCATGTTGAAAACGCTCGGCTGAAAGTCCGCAGGACTCTGCGCCAGGCTGTTCGTGACGTCGCCCAGCTTTGTATTCAGGTTGCTGAATGTGCTGGTCAGGTTGTCCATGATGCCGGACACGAGAATTCCCTTCAGGTAATCCGTCAGCTGCTGCAGTAGTTTTTCCAAGGCTGCCTCCTTTCCAAAGAGCCGCAGGACCGGCTCTTTTGTAGTGTTGTGTGGCTTCCCGTCCTGGGGAGTGGGTTAAGAAATGCTGATTGAATCTGCGTTTTCCTAATGTTTTCGTGTGATTTTCTTGGGTTTGGGCATAGAAAAGGCCGGCACCGGAATACTCCGATGTCGGCCTATACCCTGTTCACTATTCAGTTGTCATTTGGTTCGGGCGCCGCTTCGTGCATGAATCAGCCGAACAGTCCGGACAGAAGCGGAACCAGAGTGGTGCCGATCAGAGCGACTCCGCCGCCTGCCATAAGCTGCTTCATGCCCTGAGACTTGGCGCCCGGATTATCGTTGCCATAACCTTCCATCAGGTTGACGACACCCCAGATTCCAAGACCTGCTCCCAGTGCGATTACCAGTGTCTGAAGTACGTTTACTGCGCTATTAAAAAATGCCATAAATGTGTACCTCCTTGTACGTTGCGCCCATTTGGACTAATTGATAGTAGATTTCTCCTGCATGTGCACCTGCAAGGAAAACTAGCCGGATTTCCGATAAGCATCAGAAATCCGGCTATGTAAGGAGACGGCCAGCACCGCCCGATCGGAATTGAAATCAGACAACACTTCTCGTTTGAATACCAAAAAGGCCGATCACTGAAATATCTTCAATGATCGACCCTGTGTCTCGTTCCATATTGAATTATGGAAGATCCGACAGATTAATCCTGTCGTATGCTCCATTTTTTGAATCTTCCGGATGTGGTTCCAATCCGATGATGGTTATATCTTTGTGATCAGGACCGTAAACCCAGAACATTCTTCTTGCCTTACTCGTCTTATTCTCCAGATATGACTGCCAAACTTTCATTCCATATCTTCTGGATAATGGCTCTATCTCATGTGTATGAAGACTTGGGTACAATGGATCTGATGCCAGTTTTTTTAACGCATTTCCCCATTTTACATATAACTCTTCATCTTTTTTACTGTTTGCTCCATTCCTGTGACCGCTCTGTAGTCTGTACCACATCGCCTCCATTTCAGGAATCCCCATCCTTATGTTGAACATCCATCTGCCGCCTTTTTAGAAATCTGATAAATCAATCGGCTGAGAAACCTCACCCATTTTAAAATTACTGATTGCCTTATCCATATCTCTTAAAGTAGCCGCGGATACGCTTTCAGGAACAGTTAATTCCCTCGGCTCCAACATAATGCAACCATTATCATATTCTTTCACATTGTAATACTGATATAAGGCTCCTCGCAGCGTTACTCGTTTTTTGTTGTCAATATGAACTGTATAATCCTTTACTGCAGTCATCATAAACACCTCCATCGGCAATGTTAGGTGGGATATCCCACCTAACATTATAATATTCCTTATTAGAATATCTGTCAATGAGTGTTTTTATTCTTAACCGAACAAACCGGAAAGCAGCGGCACCAGAGTTGTTCCAATGAGGGCGACTCCGCCGCCTGCCATCAGCTGCTTCATGCCCTGGGACTTGGCGCCCGGATTGTCGTTGCCATAACCCTCCATCAGGTTAACGACACCCCAGATTCCAAGACCTGCTCCCAGTGCGATTACCAGTGTCTGAAGTACGTTTACTGCGCTATTAAAAAATGCCATAAGTGTTTTCCTCCGATTAAAAAGTGTGTTGTTTTGCGGCATAAGAAAAGACCGGCACCGGGTTCTTCCGATGTCAGCCTTATGCCTTTTCTTCATGTGTTACAGTATCTAATCAAATCTGTTTTTCATATCCTACAGATTCATATCACTTCGATAGCTTTTCGTATGTTTCCTTATTCTGTGCAATTAG
>CAVAJA010000192.1:0-5936 GCA_963588615.1 Lachnospiraceae bacterium
TGTAATACATTGGTTCGTTTCTATGGCAACCGTGGTTATTGACCGATTGAGAAAGTTTTATCGTGATCTTTCATTAAAGAAGAAATTCATCTATTGCCTGCTGCTGCTCCTTGGATTCACCGGAATCGGATATTCCATCAGCATTTTCGCAATCCGACATGCCAGCGACAGATTGCTGTATGCTTCGACGCGCGGAACGATCGTCTATTCCGCCAGTACCTTGTCTCAGCGCCTGCTGTCCCTCCAGAACATGTCGAATATCATTTTGAGCAATTCCGATATCCAGCATAATCTGAGCATCGCAGACAATCCGGATGCCAACTACATTGACCGCAGCAATGCGTTCAATGCATTGGGAAGTTCCATCCCCGAATACTACAACAATTTCAAGGACGGAACCGGCATGCAGTACATCAGTCTCTACAATGACAGTTATGTCACCCGCAGCGACTATGTACACTCCACCGACCTTTCTGCCGAAACTGTCAATTCTCTGTTGGATGCGGCACATCAGGCACAAGGTGCTCCTGTCTGGGTCACCGATTATTGTCAGGAAGAAGGCCTGTTCCTCTGCCGTGACATCCGGCGGTCCGAGAATCTGGAGCTCGACACCCTCGGTACCATTCTGATCAACATCGACCTGGAGCAGCTCATTCAGAATGTCTCCTCCAAAATGGATCTGGATGATTCCATGCAGTTCATTTTGTACCGCGACGGAGAAGAGATTTTTCACACCGAATCCTTCCCTCAGGATGAACTCTATTCCCTCAGACAGGATAATCAGATATTCTCGAATGATTACGGTGTGATTCAGCTGGCCGGCACCTATTACTTCTATATTAAGGATGCTCTTCCCGACCTTGGCTGGCAGTTTCTGGCGCTGCTGCCTTATACCTCCGTTGTCAACACACAGCGGGTTTCCACCATCCTGTGCATCACCATTCTGATCCCGGTGATGTTCCTGTGCCTTTGGTTCTTCTGCCATATGGTCAATGTGATTGTCGGACATTTGACTGAATTGATCAATAAGATGGATGCCTTCGGTGCAGACGAGACGCAGCTGCCGCAATGTAATTTTGATTACAGCGAACGCCGGGATGAAATCGGAGAACTGCACAGAAGATTCGATATGATGGCTGTTCATGTACAGGATCTGATCCAGAAGAACTACGTCAATGAGCTGCTCGTCAAGGAGGCGCAGTTTAAATTCCTGGAGAGCCAGATCAATCCGCATTTCCTGTACAACACACTGGAATCCATCAACTGGCGTGCCATGGCTCTGGGAGATGAGGACATCTCCTCCATGGTCGAAGCACTGGGCGCTCTCCTGCGCGTCACCCTGAGCAGGAAGGATACCCCTTCTACGCTTGGCAGTGAGCTGGATATTGTGAACAGTTACATGACCATCATCCATCTGCGTTATGACGAACGCATTGTGTTCTGCAATGAGATTCCGGAATCGCTCTATTCTCTCTCCCTGCCGCAGCTCACGCTCCAGCCTCTGATTGAGAATGCCATCAACTATGCACTGGAAGAAATGGCCGAGGCCTGCACGATCCGCCTCTGTGTCTGCCCCTCCGACAAGGAGCTCGTGCTCAAAGTCAGCAACACCGGCTCACAGTTTCCGGAGGATTTGCTGCACAAGCTTGCCAATGCCGAGATCACACCTCACGGCTTCGGCATCGGCCTTCTGAATGTTCAGAACCGGCTGCAGCTGCAGTTCGGCCCTGAATATGGCCTGGAGCTCGTCAATGATGAGCTTCAGGACCTTGCCATCGTATATATCCATCTGCCGCTGTGTGAGCCGTGACGACATCACACGAAAATGCGGCCGTCAAACTCATTCTGTCTGTGCAGACAGCACGACAGATCGAAGGCGGTCACTGTTTGAATTTTTGCGGCAGCAGACAGCAAATGACAAAAGGAGATTTCTGCATGTATCGAATGCTGATCGTCGATGACGAGCGCGTCATCCGCGAAACCATATCACAGCATATTGACTGGGCCTCTCTGGATGTTCAGATTCTCGGCACAGCCTCCAACGGGCTGGATGCCTACGATATGATCATGGATGAATCCCCTGATATTGTCATGACAGACATTCGTATGCCGGGTTTCAGCGGTCTGGATCTGCTGCAGCGCATCAAATCCTTACATCCTGATATCGAATTTATCATTCTGTCCGGCTACGGTGAATTTGAGTACGCTCAGCGGGCAATGCAGTGGGGCGTCCGCCACTATCTCCTAAAGCCCTGCAGCAAAGATAAGATCATTGAAAGCGTTCAGAGCGTTATTCACGAAATCTCCCAGCGCAGGATTGCCGAGCCTTCGGACATGTCCGAGACCATGCAGATTCTCAGCGATTCCGTCATCCTGAACCTGCTCAACGAGTGTATCGCCAAGGGAGACGGAAACTATGACGAAATCTATGCTCCCTATCAGAAGTACATTGATTTCACGCATACTCCCTATGAGCTGTGCAGCCTGTATTTCCTTGACCCGGTGTCCCTGTCCGATGCTCTGGCACAGGTTCGCGCGTTTCGGGAACGATTCACGCCGGGCATCCCGTTTTATACCATCTATGTACAGCAGTGCATGCTGGTTTTCTTCCGTTCCTACCATCTGCAGTATGAAACGCTGGATACCTATATGTCTTCTCTGCATTTCCCTCTGCAGAAAATCGCGGTCGAGTACAGGCGCACGCGATATTCCAATCTGTCTGAATTGATGGATTATGTGAACTCGCACGTCAGCCGCTTTGCGACCGTACAGTACAGCAGCGGAGACAATGTTGTCACCATCTGCAACTACCGCAATATCATCCGGGATGCCGAACAGCTGACACTTCGGGCCTTCGGCGGGGATGCGCAGGACAGCAGGCATTCCCTGGAGCAGCTGTGTGAACTGGTCAGCCGCGTATCCAATCTTACTTTTCTGAAACAGCTGTGTTCGACGATCATCATGCTCATGTCCTCCAAATGCTATGATTTCACAGCACTGGAGGCGGCACAGTTCCTGGTGCAGATCAACCAGCTTAACAGCAATGATGATATCTTGAAAAAATTGGTGCCGCAGCTGCACTCCATTTATGATCGGATTGCCGCCAAGTCAACTCCCCAGATGCTCAGTGACCGCATCAAGAGCTATGTTGTGCAGCACCTTGCGGACGATGAGCTGTCCCTTCGGTACATTGCCGACCACTATCTGTACATGAACGTCGACTATGTCCGGCGCAAATTCCAGAAAGAGACGGGGCAGAAATTTTCCGCCTATCTGACGGATCTGCGCATTCAGCAGGCAATGAAGCTCCTGAAGTCGGCAGACAGCGACACCGTGCAGCAGGTTGCCGAAAAGGTTGGCTTCGGCAGCAATCCGCAGTATTTCAGCCATGTTTTCAAAAAGGCCACCGGGATGACACCCAGTGCCTATATTAAGTATTCCGCACAAGGAGGAACGATATCATGAACAACGCAGTATTGCAGCAGAAAATCGATCTTGTCATGGACAAGCTGATCCATTTGGGCGGTGCCGATTATGACAATGACAAGAACATTTCCCTGAAGGATGCCATTGCCTCCGGCAATGTGGCCAGGGACTTCGGCATTGAGGAATGGGATTGGCCGCAGGGCGTCGGACTGTACGGACTGTCCATGCTGCAGGACTATTACCACGATGACCGCTTTATGGATTTCTTCCTGAACTGGTTTGCCTCCAATATTGAGCGCGGACTCCCTTCCCGCAACATCAACACAACCTGCCCGTACCTGACCCTCCTGCAGATTCTGGACCGCATTCCGGAGCCCGAAAGAACTCATTATGAGGCTATGTGTCTGGAGCAGGCCGACTGGCTGATGAACGGACTTCCCAAAACCAAGGACAATGGCTTCCAGCATGTCACCACCGGAATCGGTGACCGCAACGGCGTTATTCTCAATGAATCCCAGCTCTGGCTGGACACTTTGTTCATGGCAGTTCTGTTCCTGCAGCAGATGGGCATTCGCTACCACCGCGAGGATTGGTGCTCTGAGGCAACGCATCAGGTCCTGGTGCACATCAAATATCTCTACTGCAAGAACAATGGCCTGTTCTATCACGGCTTCAGCTTCCTGCGCAACGATAACTTCGGCGGTATTTTCTGGTGCCGCGGCAATTCCTGGTTCACGCTTGGACTGACTCTGTTCCTTGAAAAGGCCGACTACCTCGACAACGGCACCCGCCAGTACATCGTCGACACCTTCCGCACACACGTCGAGGCTCTCCGCGGCTGCCAGGCAGAGAGCGGTCTCTTCCACACCGTTCTGGACGATCCGACCTCCTATGAGGAGTCCTCCGGCACGGCAGCCATGGCCGCCGGCATTCTGCGCGGCATCAAAAAAGGCCTGCTCGATGAGAGCTATCAGGAGTGTGCCGACCGCGCTATCGAGGCGCTGTGCGGCTGCGTAGATACAGACGGCACTGTTCAGAAGGTCTCCGCAGGCACCGCAATGGGCATGAACGCAGATCACTACAAGGGCATCGGCATCCGGCCGATGGCCTACGGTCAGGCTCTGACCCTGATCGCGCTGTGCGAAGCACTGGGATGAGTGGATTCAATCAGCTGCTTTCTAATCCTCAATGATTGTCTCCCAAAAACATCAAAACGGCGGCCGCTGCATCGCAGCTGCCGCCGTTTCCTGTAAAAAAATGCCGCAGGCAAATGTCTGCGGCACCATCTGTTTTATTTTCCCATCTTCATCATGGAACGCACCTCGTCCGGTGTCATCGGCTCCATGCCAAGACTCTTCACCAGCTCCACTCCTGCCCTTACAATCTCTGCATTGGTCTGTGCAATGGTCTGCGGATCAATGTAATTGGAATCCTCAAAGCCGATGCGGATGCTGCTCGCCCCTTTCTGCAGGGCCAGCTTCATCATATCCCAGTCTCTTCGATTGGCCTGCGTATACCCCCACAGAGCCTCCTCTTCTGTGAAATTCTCGTACAGGTATTCCACCATGTGCCGAAGCGCCGCCGGTGTTGCCGGCATCTCGCCCCCATGGCCGAATACCAGGGCGAACAGAATCGGCTTTACAAAATGGAATTTATCGTCCAGTTCCTTGACGGTATGAATCATTCCCAGCTCGAAAACCTCAATCTCCGGACGCTTATCATGCTGCAGAATCTGCTGCACGCAGTATTCCACATCGTCGATGGGATTGCAGTATACGGCCTTCCCCAGATTGACAGATCCCACATTCAGGCTGTTCGCCTCTACATAATCCGGGACACAGGGGGTGCAGCGCTCTTCAATCGTCAGATCAGAAACACCTCCGGTAGAGATTTCCACGACGATATCACATTCCTTTCGAATGAGCTCCACTGTTTCCTGCAAGAGTGACAGATCCGGCGTCAGCTTTCCCTTCTCGTCCCGCACATGCAGATGCACCATGGATGCGCCAAGCCTATAGCATTCGACAACATCCGCAGCGATTTTCTCCGGAACGATCTGCGTGTCCGCCGCAGATACCGGTGCTACCGAAACCATGATTTTTTTCATTGCAATTCCTCCACAATCTCGCGCAGGGTTTCAACCTCTCCGACATTTCCCGGGAAAATGATATAAGGCATTCCGGGGAATTTACTCTCCTGTCCCGTCATCCAAACCGGGATTCCCTTCTTCACCTGACCCATCACACGTGCTTTCTTAACAGCCAGCGCCTTTGTTCCCACATCCGAGGACGTGATGCCGCCCTTGGCAATGATGAATTTCGGCTTCACGGTAAGCCTGCCGATGATGCCGGTCACGGCATCTGAGATCGCAACCGAAATCTGCAGCTTCTCTTCCGGCGTCATCTCCTCCGGTGCCAGCAGCTTCCTGCTGGTGTAAATCACTGCGGTACGTCCCCGCAGGATCGTGTCCTGTGCAAGTGCAACAATGCGCTCCACTTCTTGCTGCAGAC
>CAVAJA010000193.1:0-11426 GCA_963588615.1 Lachnospiraceae bacterium
CTGCTGCCTCACAGCCGATCAGCTGTACCGAGGGATCATCAATAAAATGATAGAAGGAGCCGATCGCATTGGAGCCGCCGCCGACGCAGGCAATGACCGCATCCGGAAGGCGGCCCTCCTTTTCCATCATCTGCTCTTTAATCTCCCTGGATATCACGGCCTGGAAATCACGCACAATGGTCGGGAAAGGATGCGGTCCCATGACGGAACCAAGGCAGTAATGCGTGTCATCGATGCGGCTGGTCCACTCCCTCATTGCCTGAGAAACCGCATCCTTCAAGGTTCCCGTGCCATCGGTCACCGGCACAACATCCGCTCCCAGAAGTTTCATCTTATAAACATTCAGTGCCTGCCGTTCCGTGTCAACCTTCCCCATAAAAACGACACATTCCATTCCCATAAGGGCCGCAATGGTCGCCGTGGCCACGCCGTGCTGGCCTGCTCCCGTCTCCGCAATGAGACGTGTCTTTCCCATCTTTTTTGCGAGAAGAGCCTGCCCGAGGCAGTTGTTGATCTTGTGTGCTCCGGTGTGATTCAAATCCTCTCTCTTGAGGTAAATCTTTGCGCCGCCGAGATCCTTTGTCATTTTCTCCGCGTAATACAGGCGGCTCGGACGCCCTGCATAATCATTGTAAAGTGCGGTCAGTTCTGCATTGAACTGGGGATCATTCTTATAATGATTGTAGGCCTCCTCGAGCTCAATCACTGCGTTCATCAGCGTCTCCGGAATGTACTGTCCTCCATGTATTCCGAATCTTCCGTTCTGGTTCGTCATCTTTGCCTCCTGTCCTTCCATATTCATGGGTTTTTGCCTGCGTCGGCACGCAGCAGTTAAATTCTGTTCCGCACAGCTGCCGCAAATCTTCGGATCTTATCTCTGTCCTTGTGTCCGTCCGTTTCCAGCGAGGAGCTGGCATCCACACAGAAGGGATGCGTCAGGCAAATTGCCTCGCTCACATTCTCCGGCGTCAGACCGCCTGCCAGGAAAAAATCTCTCCTGCACTCTTTGAGGAGACTCCAGTCAAAGGCTTCTCCCGTACCGCCGATTCCGTGATCCAGCAGGACGAGATCTGCCGCGGATCGCTCCGCCCGATTCACGTCCTCTGCCGAGTCCACCCGGAAAGCCTTCACTATGGTCAGCCTTCGCTCCGGATAAAGCTCCTGTGCCGCCACCCTCAGCTCCTCAATCTGCACATCGCTCTCATTGCCGTGGAGCTGCACCATATCGATCCGGCACACGTTGAGAGTCCTTAAAATTTCCTCCGTCCCGGCATTGACGAACACGCCGACGGGGCGGATTCGCGAATCCAATTCTATTCTGAGCTCCTCTGCTCTTTCGGGAGCAATGTATCGTTTTCTCGTCGAATCGAAAATAAATCCCGCATACTCCGGAACAACCGCATTCACTGCCGCCGCATCCTCATGTGTCCGCAGGCCGCAGATTTTTATCCGGACCGGTCGTCCGATGCCTCCCGTACTCTCCATGATGTCTTCCTTTCCAATGCCGATGATGAAGCTCCGGCCTTCTCCCGGAGGAACACGCAGTTCACCATCATCTGCCCGCAATGTCGCCCCGAAGCCTCTCAAGCTCTGCCTCAGGACTTTCTGCACGCATCAGCTGCTCTCCGATGAGCACGGCATTGACGCCGTTCTGTCGAAGCGTCTCCACATCCTCCGGCGTCCTGATTCCGGATTCTGCAACGAAAACGGTCTCACTCGGTGCCAGCTTTCGCAGACGGATGCTGTTGTGAATATCCACGGTAAAGTCCTTCAGATTCCGATTGTTCACGCCGATGATTCTGGCCCCTGCCGCAGCGGCAGAGGCGACCTCCGCTTCATCATGCGCCTCCACGATGGCGGAAAGCCCCACGGAATCCGCAATCTCAAGATACTGCGCGATGGTATCCGTGTCCAGAATCGCCGCAATCAGCAGAACTGCAGAGGCTCCTGCCAGTTTAGCCTCATAGATCATGTAGGGATCCACGGTAAAATCCTTGCGAAGGCACGGCGTCTTTACCGTCCCCGCAATCTCTCTTAGATAATCCAGCGAGCCCAGAAACCATTTAGGTTCCGTAAGAACCGAAATGGCAGAGGCTCCTGCCGCCTCATATTGCCTTGCAATGTCCAGATATGGGAATTCCGGAGCAATGAGCCCCTTGGAGGGAGAGGCCTTCTTGCATTCACATATGAAATGAATCTCTCCGCCCTCCGACAGAGCCTTCTCAAATCGAAAGGGCTTCTCCCCTGGGCCGAGACTCTCTGCCTCGTTTCGGATCTCCTCCAGAGGCTTTTTTTTCCTGGCCTCGGCTACCCGAAGTCTCGCGTAATCTGCCAGTTCATCCAGTATGTTTCCCATAAAAATCCTCACGCCGGCACTCCGGTGTCCGGCTGCCGCTCCCTCGTCCCGATTGCAATCGTGCCGTATTCACCGACAATCATGTGTTGCTGACAGCGATGACCTTTTCCAGTGTCTCCAGCGCCTTTCCGGAATCGATCAGCTCTGCCGCCAGTTTGATTCCCTCCTCGACAGACTTCGCCGCCTTGCCCGCGTACAGTGCACAGCCGGCATTCATCAGAACAACATTCCGCTTTGCGCCGGTGATGGAGCCATCAAGGATTCCTCTTGTGATCTCTGCATTCTCCTTCGGAGATCCTCCTACAATTTCATCCTTGGTTCCGCGCTCCAGACCAAAGTCCTCCGGCTTAATCGTAAAGGTCCGATAGTAGCCGTCCTTCAGCTCACATACCGTCGTGGGAGCGCTGACGGAAACCTCATCCATGCGATCCTGTCCATAGACAACCAGTGCCCTCTGTACGCCCAGGGAACTCAGAACCTTTGCCACAGGCTCAACCAGATATTCATCATAGACGCCCAGAAGGAACATCTCCGGCTTTGCCGGGTTGGTCAGAGGTCCCAGGATATTGAACACCGTGCGGAATCCAAGCTCCTTGCGGATCGGTCCTACGTATTTCATCGCCGCGTGGTATTTCTGCGCGAACATGAAGCAGAAGCCTGCTTCTGAAAGGAGCTTCTGACACAACTCGGGATCCTGCTGAATGTTGACGCCGAGTGCTTCCAGGCAGTCCGCGGTTCCGGACAGAGAAGAGGCTGCGCGGTTGCCGTGCTTTGCCACCTTGACGCCGCCTGCTGCCGCCACCATCGCTGCCGTCGTAGAAATGTTGAAGGAATGTGCCCCGTCTCCGCCGGTTCCCACAATCTCAAGAACCTCCATGCCCGGGTGCGGCACAGGCGTTGCCAGAGAACGCATGGCGTAGGCACAGCCGGAAATTTCATCAATGGTCTCTGCCTTGGTGGATTTCGTGGAGAGCGCTGCAAGAAAGGCGGCATTCTGCGTGGGGGTCGTCTCCCCCTTCATGATCTCCAGCATAGTGTCTCTTGCCTCATCATACGTGAGATCCTCTTTGTTGACAATTTTGATGATGGATTCCTTAATCATGATGAACTCCTTTCATTTCTCTGAACATTTTATCTCTCAATCGCCACGAAGTTTTTGAGCATCACCGCTCCGTCCGGGGTCATGATGGATTCCGGATGGAACTGCACGCCGTATACCGGGTACTGCGTATCCTGCACAGCCATAACCTCTCCGTCGTCTGCTGTCGCAATGACCTTCAGCTCGGGCGGCAGCGTATCGGCCTCCACCGCGAGTGAATGATAGCGCGCCACCGGTATCTGATCGGCAAGTCCCCGGAACAGAGGGCTTCTGGTGTCAATCTGCGTCAACGACTGTTTGCCGTGCATCAGCTCCTTCGCATAGGTAACCACCGCTCCGTAGGCCTCACAGATTCCCTGCTCTCCAAGGCAGACGCCGAGGATCGGAATCCCGCTGGTTCTGAGCTTTCGCACCAGCTCCTCACAGATTCCGGCATCGGCCGGCCGGCCGGGTCCCGGGGAAATGATAATCCTGTCGGGATTCAGTTCCTGCACCTCTTCCACCGTCAGTTCATCATTCCGAATCACCTTGATGTCAGGATTGATGGAACCCACCATCTGATACAGGTTGTAGGAGAAGCTGTCATAATTATCAATCAGTAAGATCATTGGCTGCCTCCAGAGCCGTCACAACGGCCTTTGCCTTGTTAATGCACTCCTGATACTCCTTCTCCGGGACGGAGTCCGCCACAATGCCGGCGCCGCTTCGAATGAAGACCTTTCCATTCTTTTTATAAGCAATGCGGATGGCAATGCAGGTGTCCAGGTTGCCGGTGAAGTCGATATAGCCGATGGCACCTCCGTAGATGCCTCGCTTATTGTTCTCCAGATCATTGATCAGCTGGCATGCACGAATCTTCGGAGCTCCCGAGAGGGTTCCCGCCGGAAGAATGGAGTCCACAGCATCCAGCGCATCCAGATCCTTTCGGATGGTTCCTCTCACCGTCGAACCGATGTGCATGACGTGGGAAAATTTCAGCACCTCATGATACCGCTCCACTTCTACACTTCCGAACTCCGCGATCTTTCCGATATCATTGCGGCCCAGATCCACCAGCATGTTGTGCTCCGCCAGCTCCTTCTCATCCGCAAGGAGTCCTGCCTCCAGTGCATCATCCTCTTCCTTGTCCTTCCCTCTTGGCCTTGTTCCGGCGAGCGGGAAGGTATGAAGCTCACCGTTTTCCAGCTTCACCAGCGTCTCCGGCGAGGCACCTGCCACTTCCACATCGGTCCCCGAGAAATAGAACATATAGGGTGATGGATTCAGCGTCCTCAGCACCCGGTAGCAATTCAGCAGACTCCCGTCATACTCCCCTTCCAGCCGGTTGGACAACACAATCTGGAAAATATCGCCCTCCTTGATGTGATGCTGGGCTTTCCTCACCATCTCACAGTACTGCTCCTTGTCGAACAGCGGGCGGATCTCCGACTTCAGGACTCCTGCAGGTTCTTCCTTCACCTTTCCGTTCCGAATCAGGTCTGCCAGCTCCTGCAGCTCACGCTCGGCCCTGCGGTAGGAAGATTCTGCCTCAGATAAGTCAATGTTGACAATCAGAACAATCTTCTGCCTCAGATTATCAAAGGCAATGACCTTATCGAACAGCATCAGGTCCACGTCCTTAAAATTCTCCGTATCCTCTGCGTCAAGATGCAGCGAAGGCTCTGAATATTTTAAATAATCGTAGGAAAAATATCCCACAAGACCACCGGTAAAGGACGGCAGATATTCCAGCCTCGGTGCCCGATACTCCGCAAGGATCTGCCGAAGGGTTGTCCCCGGGTGCTTTGTCTCAAAGCTCAGGGCGCCCACCTTCATATGCCCGTTCTGGCAGGTAATCTCCATCTTCGGATCATAGCCAAGAAACGTATACCTTCCCCACTTTTCCTGTGCCTCCGCGGATTCCAGCAGATAACAGTGATCCGAAACATTTTTCAGTTTCTGCAGAATTCCGATGGGTGTATACAGATCCGCCAGAATTTCCATGCTGACCGGCAGTCTGCGGTATCTGCCGTCAGCGGCATACTCCATAACCTCCTCCAGTGCAGGACGGATATTGCTCATCAATTACCTCCTTTGCAGTCCTTCATGCTCCGCGCCTTGTGTTTCCCGCTCATCATTCTGCATTCGCAGTCCGAAATACAGATCTTCCTGCTTCCATACACAGCCGCCGGCGCATACAACAAAAAATCCTTGAAAAAGACCCACTCGGTCTCTTTCAAGGACGATTCCTATGTCATGCATATTCCTCGCGGTGCCACCTTGATTCATAGCGTCTGTCGATTCCACTATGCCCTCACCGGATACCAACATATCCGTGACAGCTGACGGGTGCCTTCCGTCGCGCAATACTCGCCTGAACACATCAGGCTTTCCACGCGCCCTCTGCGGTCCATTTGCAGGCAGGTGCTACTGCCGGACTCTCACCATCCCGACTCTCTGTAAATTCCTTTGCCCACGTCATCTCCGCTTCATTGGTTTAACGTGTTATTAAATTGAACTACCTGCGAGTATTCTACAACCACATTCCTGCCGTTGGCAAGCACTTTCCTCGGTTTTCTCTCACACTCTGCTCTCCCTCATTTGAAAAAGAAAATTCCACCGTGTGCGGAATTTTCTTTTTCCGCTCCAACATCCCGACACCTGACGGATTACATTGCATCGTCCGGCTTCAGCAGCAGGGAGAGCTCTGCACATTCCTCGCCGGTCATTCCGATCGACTGCAGATATCCTTCGATCGATCCGTATTCCGTCTCCAGATAATTTACGGCCTTCTCCAGCTGTTCCGGTGCAGAGGAGAAAACATAGTCCGGCGCCTTCTGATGGAGCGCCGCCAGAGCTTCCCGTATTTTGGAAAATTTCGAACGCATGTAGTACTCGGTTGCCTGATAATCCCTGTAAATCAGATCCTCCGAAACTCCTGCCAGCTTCAGCAGCAGCATCGTAAAGATCCCGGTCCGGTCCTTGCCGGCAGCGCAATGGTAGATCACGGTCTGATTTCTGTACCGGAGAACAATCCGAAGCGCCTCCCGAAATTCCTGACTGTTGCGCTTCAGGAATTCAATGTACAGCTCCCCCATGTCCGCATATTCAAAGAGTTCCGAAAGATTCACATGCCCGAGGTGATCATCAATCGGCACATTATAATAGGCAATTCCATCTACATTCTGTAGTCTGCTCGGTGTCTTCCTGCAGACCTCCTCCGTGCGAAAATCGATGCAGCACCCGACGCCGTACTCCTTCAGCAGTTCAATGTCCGATGCACTCAATGCCTCGAGGCTGTCGGAGCGCAGAAATCTGTGCGGCGCAGTTTTGTATCCATGTGATGTTTCATATCCTCCAAGGTCTCTTGTGTTGTCTGCTCCCTGAAGCGGGAGAGGCTTTGAAACTGTCCTCAGCATATTCTCGTCCGTCATTATTTTACTTCCCACTCGCTTTCTTTCAGGTTCGTATAAATGTAGATCATCGCACCCGCAAGGCACAGCAGGAACATCAGAACAGACAATGCCGCAGCGTGCTCATAATCCATATAGGTCGCTGCCTGATTGTACAGCAGAATCCCGAGCATTTTCGGATTGTTCGGTCCGGTCAGATACGGGATGGAAAACGATCCGATCTGTCCCATCAGAATAAAAGTTCCTGCAACAACCAGATCACGATACGTCAGCGGCCAGATGATCTTCACGAAAATTCCAAGCTTGCCGCAGCCCGCATCCCTGGCGCTCTCCAGATAGGAATCACTCACCGCCGACAGAGCCGCCGACATCATCATGGCACAGAAGGGGATCGAGAACCACAGGTTGCAGATCACAATGCCTTTCAGATCATACAATACATTGGGCTGATAGCTGATGCCCAGCAGCAGGAAGAACCGGTTCAGGAAGCCCCCGTTCTTGATGATGTTCATGACGGCATATACGGCAGCAATTCCCGGTATGAATCTTGGGAGAAGATACATTCTGCCGATCAGTTTGCTGACAGGGCTGTTCGAAAACCGAAGATACAGTGCCAGCAAAAAGCTGAAAATCAGGCTGAGTCCGGTTGTCAGGAGCGATTCAATGATTGTGAACACAAAGCTTTGAAAAGCCGTTTCGCTTGTGAAGAAATAGGTATAATTGTCAAATGTCCATGCACCGTCTGCAGTATGAAAGGACTGGTTGATCGTGCTCAGAATCGGAAACAGAACAACCAGTACCATCACCAGCAGAGCGGGGGCTACCATCAGATATGGCAGCCACTTATGTTCCTTCTGCCCGCTCATTTTTTATGCATCTTCCTTTCTGTCTTACTTACTGTGCCAGAATGCCGATCTCATCGGTCCAGCGGCTGCGGATGTCCGTAGCAATGTCGCCGATCGCGAGATAGCGCAGGCTGTCAAGATTGACCTCTTCAAGCCAGTCCGCATTGTTCAGCCCCTCCAGCTTGGTTGTGTCAACAACAGGTGAAGCGTACATTGCATTCCAGTCTGCAGCCTGTGCCTCGTAGGACAGGAAATAGTCGATCACGCTCAGGGCCGCCTCTTTATCCTTGGCAATCGTAGGAATGCAGAAGCCCGCAAGTGCACCCATGAAGGAAGGCTCAATCTGCGTCAGCTTGATCGAATCCGGCAGAGTTCCCATGCTCTTCTGGGTCAGAACCATGTTCGCAAAGGCAGGGCACATGTCGATTTCGTTTGTTGCCAGAAGATCCAGTGTTCCCTGGTTCTTAATCGCATACTGAACCTTTCCCGCCGTCTGATACAGGTAGGGATGCAGCTCTGCCAGCAGCTCATATGCGCTGTCCCATTCCTCGGTATGATCCGTCTCCCAGGTTGTGTCTGCAGATGTCGCAGCCTCTTCCGGCAGCTGGTTATAAATTGTGTTGGCTACAAAGGAATAGCCGGATCCGCCGGTAGAGGGATCACAGTAGCAGAATCTTCCCGGGTTATCCTTGATCCACTGATACAGCTCCTCATCCGTGGTCGGAGGATTTTCCACCGCATCTGAATTATAGGCAAGGAAAACTGCAGTTCCTCTGTAAGGAATGAAGGTATCTCCCACAACATTTTCCTTGTATACCAGGTTGTCGTAGTTTGCCAGCTTGCTGGTATCAATCGTCTCAAAGAAATCATCGGCTGTCTGAGCGATGATCTGTGAGACGCCGCTGTCATCCAGTGCAATCAGATCGAAATCGGTATCCGTCTCTCCTGCCTGATACGCTGCCGCAAGACGATCCGCAAGGCTCTGCTCGTTTGTGCCGGAAACAACGAACTGAACCTCGACCTTTGCCTTTGTGTTGTATTCCGGATCTGCGTTGTACATATCTGCGATGGTCTGCAGCGCATCCCGCACCTCCTGACCGCCGTTCCCCCAGATGGTAACGGTCGGAACCTCTGCTGCCTCTGCGGAGGAGCTGCTGTCTGCAGCGGAGCTTTCTGTTGAGGAGCTGTCTGTTGAAGAGCTGCTTGTTGAGGAGCTGCTGCCGCAGCCGGCAAGAACAGCCGCTGTCATCGCCGCACACAGAACGGACACGATTAATCTTTTCACGCTTTTGTTTTTCATTTTTCACCTCATCCTTGTCTGATTACTTCCTGCATCTTTCGCATCTGCCCAGCCCTGCCGATTTCAACCTGAATCTGAATCGGTGCTGAATCGATGCCCTTCTTCTATGCTGATCGTCCCCTGATCGATCACAGGGACTGTTGTTTTCTGCCTGCATACATCACCTGCATGCCGACACGGAACTCCATGGCCTTTTCTTTGGGCAGGAACACCTTGATCACCTGCTCTTCCGATACCCGGACAATGATCTGCATGTAATGTCCCAGCATCATAATGCTCTCGATGGATCCGCTGTCTGCGACATCCAAGCCTCCGCAGGCCTTCAGCTCAACATCCTCAGGACGGACCAGAATATCCTTTCCTTTTTCATCCCTCAGCACATTCATCTCGCCGATAAAGCCTGCCACGAATCTGCTGGCCGGGTGATCATAAATCTCTTCCGGCGTTCCGATCTGCTCGATCTGTCCCTGATTCATAACCGCGATCCGGTCGGAAATGGCCATCGCCTCTTCTTGATCGTGCGTGACGAAAATAATGGTCAGTCCTGCTTCCAGCTGAATTCTCTTTAATTCCTCTCTCATGGATGCCCGAATTTTGGCATCCAATGCGGAAAACGGTTCATCCAGCAGGAGCAGCGAGGGTTTCAGAATCAGCGCTCTTGCAATTGCAATTCTCTGCTGCTGGCCGCCGGAGAGCTGAGAGGGATATTTTTTTTCACAGCCCTCCATCCGAACCAGCTGCAGCATCTCGCGAATCATGCTGTAGCAGATGTCCTTCGGGATCTTTCGAAGCTTCAGACCAAAGGCCATGTTCTCGTAAATGTTCATGTGCGGCCACAGGTTGTAGCTCTGGAATACCATTCCGGTTGCTCTTTTCTCGGGCGGAATCGTCTGAATCTCGGTGCCGTCCAGCACAATGGTGCCGCTGTCGATCTTGTTGAATCCGCCGATGGCACGCAGGATGGTTGTCTTGCCGCAGCCGGAGGGACCCAGGAGCGTCAGAAGTTCTTTTTCACGAACCTCCAGATTGATGTCATGAATTCCTTCGGTTTTACTGAACATCTTGGTCAGATTCCGAATTTCCAGTTTCACATTTGTTTCCATATGCCTCTTTTCTCCATTGCATGTGATCATTCAGCGCATGCCGGACTACATCTTCAATCCCTTGGACAGCGTCTCAGCGCTCAGATATTTGCGGAATACGATCAGCAAAACGATGGACGGAATGATCAGGATAATTGCGAACACAGAGCCTGCCGTCTCTGCATACGACATGATGACTCCGTACAGCTCGCTCGGCATCGTGTGCACCTTCGGAAGGCCGATGAGCAGGGAACCCTGCGCCTCCTCCATGGATCCCAGGAACGTGTACAATGATGCAACTACGATTCCCGGCCAGGCCATCGGCATGGTAATGGAAAAGAACGTGCGGACCGGCGATGCTCCGACATCCCTGGCGCTCTCCTCCTGCTGAATGTGAACATTTCGAAACGCGCCGCTCGGAATCCAGACCATGAACATCATCGTGTTGACGATGTGCACCAGCACCACTCCGGTGAAGGTTCCGATCAGGTTCAGCTTGTAGAAAACCACCGCCATGGCGGTGTAAATTCCCATCTTGGGGAATGCATTTGTCAGCAGAAAGCTCAGCCGAACCGCCGTCCTGCCCTTGAACTGGTATCTTGCCAATGCATATGCCGCCGGCAGACAGATCA
Organism: Lachnospiraceae bacterium; assembly: GCA_963588615.1. Lineage (GTDB taxonomy): Bacteria > Bacillota > Clostridia > Lachnospirales > Lachnospiraceae > CAG-791. Next base: position 10,707 of record CAVAJA010000193.1, read on the forward strand.
GAAGAGATATGCACGTGACGAGGATTGCCAGAATCAAGGACTGTCCGATTGACTGCACAAGATTCTTATTGCTCAGAATGTAATCCCACCACTTCAGAGAAAAGGTTTCCGGAATGACATCCGGATAGTTATACTTTCCTGCAAAGGAAAGCGTCAGCATGTTCACCAGTGGTCCGTAAAACACCAGAAGGAAAACAGCAAGCAGAACGAATTCCCAGAACTTTGCCTTTCCAAGGCCGTAATATAATCTCTTCATGCTTCCTCCCGGCATCCTTCTGCATAAATCGGTGTTCCGACTGCCAGCAGATGTGCAAAATCTGCCTCGGTGTCATACAGCTTTACGACAGCACTCCTCATGCCGATGTCCGCATCCAGTGTGAGCTCCGCCGAATTTTCCAGTGGAATCACATTCTGGGTTCCGGTGCTCTGTCGGATCTGCAGCAGCATCCCTTCCCGCACCGGTGTTGCAAAGACAACATGGATCCTGCCTTCAGAATACTCACAGGAGAACAGCGGTCCTTTTGACACCATCGTTTTCCGATCGAAAATACAGTTCAGAACGGTTTGTGCCTTTGACTGCATGCTGATTTTCGCATCGTCCTTCACAACCGCGTATGTAGTGAACACATCCTGGTTCTGCGGAATGGTATGAAGGTCAATTCCCGTAACGGCTGCGATGCGGATTCCCTGCAGCACCAGCTGTTCCCACCAGTTCAGGGC